>JAAYXJ010000212.1 GCA_012515985.1 Gammaproteobacteria bacterium | reverse complement strand
GCGCAAGCATCCGCAGCAGGAATTCCTGCAGGTGGAGACCAAGAACATCCTGTTCATCGTCGGCGGCGCGTTCGCCGGGCTGGACAAGATCATCCAGCAGCGCAGCACCGAGGCCGGCGGGATTGGTTTTGGCGCCAAGCTCAAGAGCACCGAGCGCAAGACCGACACCGGCAAGGTGCTGGCCGAGGTCGAGCCCGAGGACCTGATCAAGTTCGGCCTGATCCCCGAGTTCGTCGGCCGCCTGCCGGTGGTCGCCACGCTCGAGGAGCTGGACGAGGCGGCGCTGGTGAAGATCCTCACCGAGCCCAAGAACGCCATCACCAAGCAGTTCAAGAAACTGTTCGAGATGGAAGGCGCCGAGCTGGAGTTCCGCGACGACGCCCTGGCCGCCATCGCCCGCAAGGCCATCAAGCGCAAGACCGGCGCGCGCGGCCTGCGCACCATCGTCGAATCGGTGCTGCTCGACACCATGTACGAGCTGCCCTCGCTTGAGAACGTGAGCAAGGTGGTGGTGGACGAGTCGGTGATCGAGCACAAGTCCGAGCCGTACCTGATCTACCAGAACCAGCCGGCCCAGAAGGTGGCATCCGCCGAATAGGGCAGGGAAGAACCCGGGGGCGGGCGCTGCCCGCCGATCGTGCATGGAGGCATGATGGCAAGGAATTGGATCGTGGTCGGCGACCCGACCAGCAGCGGCGGCTCGGTCGTCACGGGCTCGCCGTTCACCGACATCGACGGCATCCCCGTGGCCCGCGTCACCGACCAGGCCACCTGCCCGAGCCACAAGGGCGCCTATCCCATCGTTGATGGCGACGACACCCTGATCGTCGACGGCCAACCCGTCGCCCTGCACGGCAGCTCCCTTTCGTGCGGCTGCAAGGTGCTGTCTGCGCAGCAGGTGCGGGTGTTTGTGGATGCGGGCGGAGCTGGAGGCGGAAGTGCCGGCGGAGTGCAGGCAGCGGCGGCTATTGCTGCAGGCACCCGGGTCGCATCCGCGATTGCCACCTCGAAACAGCCTGATGCCGAAGATGCCGTTGAGTATGACGAGGCGCTGCGCTTCTGCACCGAGGCAGGCAAGCCGCTCGGAGGCATGATCTATACACTTCATTTGTCGGACGGTGCAGCGTGCCAGGGGGTGACTGACGAAGACGGCGTCACTGAGCGTGTGCGAACAGAGCAACCTGTTGAAATCATCCGTGCCACGATCGCTCCTCCGTCGGAAGCCATTGCCTGCTGTGCGATGCATCCCGGAAGCGATCTTGAAGAGGCCGTGTTCGAACTGGACGGCGTCGTTACCCATAACGCAGATGTGGGAACGTCTATTGTCCAGGTCACTTCATCGGGTCACGAACGCAGTTTGACCGTTGGCGAAATCCATATGGCGCGGTTGGTGTTTGGGGACGCGATCGCGTACGAGCGAGTGAAGATCCACGACCACGCGTACTGGATGACGCTTGGCTTCCAGCCCAGAAACACTGCCATGGCGCCGAACGGTGAAATCTACTTCGGGCGCGACCTGTATAGGGACGATTACTCGGTTGAACCGCTCCACATGCAACATCTGCTCATTCACGAAATGACGCATGTTTGGCAGTATCAGCTTGGTTATCCAGTCAAGCGTGTCCGGGTGCCTCGTCCGCGCATGCGATATGACTATGAGCTTGATGGGCGGAAAGAATTACGGGATTTCAACATGGAAGCACAGGGAAATATTATAGCGGACTATTTCCTCACTGAGTTCAAGGCCGCCCAGCGGCAGACAAGCCAGCGCGAATATCGACTCGACGGCAGTTACAGCACACTGCTTCACCACACGATTCGGGGTTTCCTGGCGGATCCAAGCGACCCGGCCAATCTCCCCGCCACGACCCGCTAGGCAACCATGAAAGCATTGACGGTCTGCTGTCTTATCGCTGCACTCGCCGCCTCCGGGTGCGGTACCGCTGGCGAGCGCTATCAGCGAGCCGAAATACATGTCGTGCGGGGAGAGCTATGTTTCTCCATTGATCCGTCAGCTTCCAGAAATCAGGCGGCCCCCTTGCTGTCTAACGTTCGGGTGGACCAGCGGATCGATGGGATTGCCCGGAATATCTGGGAGGCGGACTTTCTCGAGCGCGAGCCTCCTTATGACCTGGAGGCCGGTGAGTGCATCCCGTACTCGAATGGTGTTCCCGATCCTGCGCCGGCCTTGGGGCCGGGCGAGGCCTACAGCGTCACCATCCTTGCGGACGTGAAAGCAAACGGTCGTTATACGGCCCGTTGGTACACGGCCCATTTTTGCATCGTTGAATCAGTGCAAGGCCTTGTCCCCCATCAGGTGGAGTCCGGGGGGCGTAGCGATGCTTCTGGCTGGGCCGAGTGTGTGCCGAGTGTCAGGTGGTGATCGCGAACGGGATTTCCACAGGTCCAGGGTCCGGTGTCTGTGCTCTGCTGTTGGCGGCCGTAGCCTGCGCGGCACCGTCGGACCCGCACCCGGCGCCTGGCATTGATATCCTGGAGGTGTCTCCGCCTCGTTTCGACGGTTCTGACACTCATGCATTGAACAACGCTTGTCGCGGCTGGACCTGGACGCCTTCGAGCGTTTCCGGCTTTTTCCAACTCAGCGAGGATTATCCGGAGGCGCCGTACGCCCGGTTCTACCAGATCGGATGCGGCGTGAGCGGCAGGCTTCGAGCGGAAGGGCGTGAATGGAGGTTCGAGATAAACGGCAGCGGCATGGCGACCTGGACGGCGGGTTCCAGGGATCCGCCACTTCGGATGTTCAGCACCGGCCTGCGGGGAATACCTGCTTCTCCAGAGTGACGGGATGGAGCTGGACTGAACCATGTTGGAGGTTTTTCTGAATGTTGATGCGGGTGAGCGTCGCGACAATTTTCGATTTCGGGCGTTCTATTGCCTTCCACCTTCCGAGGAGCGTTGAGTCATTCAGGTTGAGTGAAGCGAAAAGCTGCGGCAGTACCGGTGGGACCTTTGCGACACGCCTTAGGGCAGAAGCAGGCAATTCCTGCGGGGATTGCCCGCTATTGGGCGAACTTCGTTCGTAGGCCCCCATGCGAGTTGTCCGCAGAATTGACGGCGGCCGGACCGGATGCCCGGCCGACCCGTCATCGAGCAGTAATTTCCAGGGAGGCCGCTGATGCGAATGACGGTGATCTGTGTTCTATCACTCGCGGTATCGGCATGTGCAGGTGCGACGTCCTATGGGGCCCGCCCGCTGGAGGTGCGAGCCGCTGGCAACCAGATCCTCGGTTGCGTTTCGCACGATGAAGGCGAGAGCGTCGTCGTGGAAGACGCCGGCGTCTCGTCCCTGCAGGTGAATGGTCGCCGCCTCCCTTCTCCTTGGGGTATCAGTTTCGCGGAGGGCCCGGGAATGCTTTCGCTTGAGCCGGGAGAATGTCTTGCAGTCGGCCAGGTGCCAAGAGGCTATGCGCGCGTCGGGGGTGAGGCCGAGCTGCGTGACGACTGGCCTTATTCGTTTGCGATCAGGTTGCCCGAGTGGGGGAGGTTCCGTACGCGCAACTACTCCGGCGTTTTCTGCCTCAGGCGCACGCCCCATGGATTGCTGGTCGCCAATGTTCCCAAAGGGCCAGCCGGGGTGACGGCAGATGTCTGCAGGCAGCGGCTCGATGCGGTCGATACCGAGGTGGACCCGAAAAGCGGGGTTGCCGAACCGCGTGCCGCGGAACCCGGCGGTAGTCGTATCGGCGGGAAGAAGTGATGCGGCAGTCCGTCCGCATTTGGCGTCCGCGATCGGCACCAGCGCCCTCGGACTGCGCCTGAAGCTTTGACACCAGCGTTGGCGTTTAGGGGTTCCTTCCCGAACCGCTCTGGGTGAGCGAGCTGGGCATAGCGGGGCTGGCCGGCGAGTTCGGCGTGCCTCGGCGGACGGTGTATTACCGGGCCACCAAGGCCCCGCCGAAGGTGCGGCCGGAGTTGGCCGAGCCGATCAAGCAGTTGATCGAGGAGGAGCCGTCGTTCGGCTACCGCACCGTAGCCGGGTTGCTGGGCATGAACAAGAACACCGTGCAGCGCATCTTCCAGCTCAAGGGCTGGCAGGTCCGCAAACGGGCCGTGGGCCAGCGTCCGCGGATCCAGGCGCTGCCGTCGGTGGCAAGCGCACCCGATGAGCGCTGGGCGACCGACCTGTGCCGGATCTGGGGCGGCCGGGATGGCTGGCTGACACTGGCCCTGGTGGTGGACTGCCACACCCGGCAGCTGCTTGGCTGGCAGCTCTCGCGCAGCGGCAAGGCCAGCACCGCGGCATCTGCGCTGGAGCAAGCACTGATCACCCGGTATGGCTCTCTGGGGCGGGTTCCAACCCCCTTCCTGCTGCGCTCGGACAACGGTCTGGTCTTCACCAGTCGCCACTACACGCGACTGGTGCGCAGCTACGGCCTGAAACAGGAGTTCATCACCCCGCACTGCCCGCAGCAGAACGGCATGGTCGAACGGCTCATCCGCACCTTGAAGGAACAATGTGCCCACCGACACCGCTTCGAGAGCCAGCAGCACGCAATGCGTGTGATCAGCGACTGGATCCAGTTCTACAACTTCCGGCGGCCCCACCAGGCGCTGGGCATGAAGACACCCGCTGAGGCTTATGCTTTAGCGGCCTGACCTGAGCAGAAGCCGCTGGGTCATTACAATGTTCTACAACCTCCGCAGACAGCACGGCCACACGGGCTGTCTCCGGTAGACTTCGAAAAGCGGCAAGCACTATGAGGCTTTGGGGTGTCTACAGAAGCCGGGGCGATTCAGATCGAACCCGAAGCGATGGATAGTCGGTGCGCGCCCGGAGCGATGCAGGGATTGGCGCTCTGCCTGCTCCTGCTGGCGCAGACGGCGGCCGTGCATGCGCAGGACGCGGTGGCGCTGAGCTTCGAGCAGGCACGCGAGCGGCTGGAGCAGGTGTCCGACGCCTTGGCGGCGGCCGACGCCAACTTGCATGCCCGCCAGGACCTGTCCGATGCGTCACGACGCCTGCGCCTGCCGGAGATCGCACTGGAGGCGCGATATCTGGAGTTCCAGAATACCGTGGAGCTGCCGCTGGGCTCGCTGGCGCCGGTGGCCGAGACGTTCGACATCGGTGACCCACTGCGTTTCCGTGAGCGCGACCGGCGTCTGCGCCCGGTGCTGACCACGGTGCTGCCGCTGTACACCGGCGGGCAGATCCCAGCTGCGCAGGCCGCGGCGGCGGCGGCGGTGCGCGAGGCCGAAGCAGGGCGGGCACTGCAATCGCAAGCGCTGACCTCGCAACTGGTGGAGGCGTATTTCGGCCAGCTTCTGGCCGAGCAGGCGGTTGCGGTGCGGCGCGAGGTGCGCGACGGCATGCAGCGGCATCTGGCCCACGCCGAATCGCTCGAACGCGAGGGGTTCGCCACCCGCGCCCAGCGGCTGCAGGCCGCGGTGGCGCGCGACACCAGCGAGCGCGATTACCTCAAGGCGGTGCACGACCGCGACGCGGCGGCCATGGCGCTGGCGCTGATGCTGCGCAGCGGCGGGCTGGTGGCGCCGACCACGCCGCTGTTCGTGGTCGGGACGCCGCCGGGCACGCTGGAGGAATTCACCGAGGCGGCACTGGCGTGGCATCCGCAGCTGGCGCAGCTGCGGGCGCTGGACGAGCAGGCCGGCGAGAACGTGCGCGCGCAGCGGGCGGCGCTCAAGCCGCAGCTGTTCCTGTTCGGCCAGTACGACCTATACCGCGACGACGCGCTGCTGACCGACAGCGACTGGGCGTTCGGCATCGGCCTGAAGTACACCTTCCTGTCGGGCAGCGACCGTCCGCGCCGGATCGGGGCGGCGCGCGCGCAGCAGGCGCAGGCGCAGGCGGCGCTGCGCGAGGCGGAGAACCGGATCTCGATCGGCGTGGCGCAGGCCTGGAGCGCGCTGGAAACCGCGCGCCAGCAGTTCCTGCTGCTCGACAGCAGCATCGAGCAGTCGCGCGAGAACCTGCGCCTGCAAGAGCTATCGTTCCGCGAGGGCCAGTCGACCTCGCTCGACGTCATCGACGCCCGGCTCGGCCTGGGTGGCGCGCAGGTCGAACGCGCGCAGGCCGCCTATGCCTACGGCGTGGCGCTGGCGCGGTTGCTGGAGCTGAGCGGCCAGTCGGCGCGCTTCGGCGAATACGTCCGCAAGGCGGACCACAGGGTGCCTGTCCATGAATGAAACCGCGCCGTCCGCCCCGCAGTCGCCCGCCGGGGAGCAGCCACCGCCCGATCGCCGCCGCGTGCGCATGGTCGCGCTGGCGGCGATCGCCGTGATCCTGATCGGCGGCCTGTGGCTGGCGTTTCGCAGCCCGGCCGACCTGGTGCAGGGCATGGCCGACGCCGACAGCGTCAACGTCTCGGCCAAGGTGACCGCGCGAGTGGCGGCGCTGCGGGTGGCCGAGGGCGAGCGAGTCGAGGCCGGGCAGCTGCTGTTCGAACTCGACAGTCCCGAGGTCGCGGCCAAGAAGCGGCAGGCCGAGGCCGCGCTCGCCGCCGCGCAGGCGCAGGCGGACAAGGCCGAGGCCGGCGCGCGCGAGGAGGACATCCGCGCCGCCGAGGCCAGCTGGCGGCGCGCGCAAGCGGGCAGCGAACTGGCGCGTTCCACGTTCCAGCGGCTGGAGCGGCTGCACGCCGAGGGCGTGGTCACCCGGCAGCGGCGCGACGAGGCGCGGGCGGCGGCGATCGACGCCGAGCAGCAGGCGCGCGCGGCGCGGGCGCAGTACGAGCAGGCGCTGGCCGGCGCCCGCGGCGAGGACAAGGAAGCGGCGCAGGCGCAGGTGCGCCAGGCCGAGGGCGCAGTCGCCGAGGTGCAGGCGGCCGAGGACGAGGTGCACGGGCGGGCGCCGGTGGCCGGCGAGGTATCCGGGCGCATGGCCGACGTCGGGGAGTTGGTGCCGGCCGGCTACCCGATCTACACCCTGATCGACCTGCAGCGCGTGTGGGTGGCCTTCCACCTGCGCGAGGACCAGTTCGCCGGACTCGAGGTCGGTCGCCGGTTGCATGGCGAAATCCCCGCGCTGACGCTGGAGGACGTCGAGTTCGAGGTCTACTACATCAGCCCGGCCGGCGATTTCGCCACCTGGCGCGCGACCCGGCAGTCGGCCGGATACGACATCCGCAGCTTCGAGGTGCGAGCCCGGCCGGTGGCGCCGATCGCGGGCTTCCGGCCGGGGATGAGCGTGCTGTTCGCATGGCCGCAGCGCTGACGCGGCCGACGGCGCGGGAAGCCTTCGTCCGTTCGGCGCTGCGCGAGTGCGCGCGGCTGCGCGCCGACCCCTGGGACCTGGCCCTGGTCACCTGGATCCCGCTGCTGCTGCTGGCGCTGTTCGCCTGGATGTTCTCCGCCGGCGTGCCGCGCGAGCTGCCGGTGGCGGTGGTCGATCACGACAACAGCGCCGTCAGCCGCGAACTGGTGCGCGCGCTTGACGCAGCGCCGGGACTGCGCGTGGTGTCGCGGCCGACCGGCTTGCCGCAGGCCTGGTCAGAAGTGCGCGCAACGCGGGCGTTCGCGGTGGCGTACGTACCGGCGGGCACCGAGCGCGAGATCCTGCGCGGGGGCAGCGCAGTCGTGTTCGCGCACTACAACGCCAGCCACCAGACCGCGGGACAGGCCGCCGTGCGCGGGATCGGCGAGGCGGTGCAGGCCGCGGGCGGGCGCATCGTCCGCCACGAACTGGCGCTGGTGCGCGGACCGGAGGCCGTGCGCGCTCCGACGCTGCAGGTGCAGGCCACGGTGCTGGCCAATGCGGCGCGCAGCTACGAACACTTCCTGCTTGGCCTGCTGTTCCCGGCGCTG
The DNA here is from genome assembly GCA_012515985.1 of Gammaproteobacteria bacterium. Lineage (GTDB taxonomy): Bacteria > Pseudomonadota > Gammaproteobacteria > Xanthomonadales > Xanthomonadaceae > Luteimonas. The sequence continues at coordinate 35,082 of JAAYXJ010000212.1, read as the reverse complement.
CTGCACCTGGTCGCCTGCCTGACGATGGTGAGCGCCCTGGGGCGCGAACTGCGCGATGGCAGCGCCGGCGCCTGGCTGCGCGAATCCGGCGACCGCCTGCTGCCGGCCGTTGCAGGTAAGCTGGCGCCCTACCTGCTGCTGTTCACGGCCTACGGCGTGGCCTCGCTGGTATGGCTGGCGGCGATCCGCGGCGGCGGCGTGGCCGGCAGCGCGCCGATGCTGGTGGCCGCGCAGGCGGCGATGTACCTGGCCTACGGGGGCATCGCGCTGCTGCTGGTCGGCGCGACCCGCAACATGGGCACGGCGCTGTCCCTGACCGGGCTGTACGCGGGCACATCGCTGGCGTTCTCGGGAGCGACCTTCCCGATCCAGGGCGCGCCGCTGTTTGCCCAGATCTGGAGCCACCTGCTGCCGTTCACTCCCTATCTCAAGCTGCAGGCGCAGCAGCTCGACCGCGGCGCGGCGTGGACGGTGTCCCTGCCGCTGCTGGGGATCCTGTTGCTGTTCGTGCTGGTGGCCGGCGGTGCCGGGCTACGCCTGTACGGGCGCAGCGCACGCGATCCGGCCGCGTGGGGACAGCGGTGAACAGGCTCGCCGCAGGCTTCCGGGAAACGCTGCGCGCGGTGTTCTCCGACCGCTACGCGGTGTCGACCCTGATCGGCGCGGTGGTGCTGTATTCGTTCTTCTATCCGGTCGCCTACCGCCACCAGGTGGCCTCGGAGTATCCGGTCGTGGTGGTCGATCACGATCGCAGCCAGATGAGCCGCGCGCTGGTGCGCAAGGTCGATGCCGTGCGTGCGGTGCGCGTGGTCGACGGCGCGATGTCGATGGAGGACGCGCGGCTGCGCATCGCCAGCAGCGAGGCAGAAGGCGTGCTGGCGATACCGGCGGGATTCCAGCGCGACATCCTGCGCGGGAAGCCGGGACAGCTGGCGCTGTATGGTAGCGGCGCCTTCCTCGGGCGAGGCGGTACCGTACTCGAAGGCCTGGGTGATGCTGCATCCGCGTTCGCGCGCGAAGCCGCGATGGCACAGGCACACTTTGCAGGTGCGCCGGCCGCGCCGCCGCTGCAGTTGGTGACACGACCACTGTTCAACACGCGCGAGGGCTATGGCAGCGCCGTTGTGCCCGGCGTGGCACAGGTGATCGTGCAGCAGACGCTGCTGATCGGCATGCTGGTGCTGGCGGGCACCCGCCGCGAGCGCATAGGCCCACTGGCGTTCTCGCGTCCGGGGCTGCTCGGCATCGCCTCGGCATTCGCATTGATCGGCCTGTGCAGCATGCTGTACTACAACGGCTTCGTGCTGTGGCTGCAGGACTATCCGCGTGGTGGCAATCCACTGGGCACGCTGCTGGGCGGTGCGCTGTACGTGGCCGCGGTCGTGGCGTTCGCCCTGTTCGCGGGCAGCTACTTCCGCACCCGCGAGCGGCCGTTCCAGCTGCTGATCGTCACCTCGCTGCCGCTGTTCTTCTTGTCCGGGCTGTCGTGGCCGGCGTCGTCGATGCCGCCCATGCTGGTGTGGCTGTCGAAGCTGTTCCCGTCCACCCCCGGCGTCAACGCCATGGTCAAGCTCAACCAGATGGGCGCCAGCCTCGGGGAAACCGCACCGGAGCTGTGCAATCTCGCTTTACTGGTGCTGCTGTATGGCGCGCTAGCGATGTGGCGATACCGCCCAGCAAGCAGACCGCTGTCGAGTCTCGACGGCTGAGTGTGATGACAAGTTGTCCAGTGGCGACAGCGGAACTGATGCGGGACTTCATCTATGTCTCGACCTGGCAGGGGTTCGCGTACGTGGCCTTCGTCATCGACGTGTTCGCCCGCCGGATCGTGGGCTGGAAGCTGTCGCGAACGGCGCACACCGACTTCGTGCTCGATGCGCTGGAGCAGGCTCTGCACGCGCGCCCGGGCCGCGCTGGCCGGCCCCTGATCCACCATTCCGACCGCGGCAGCCACTACGTTTCGATCCGCTACACCGAGCGGCTGGCCGAGGCCGGCATCGAACCGTCCGTGGGCAGCGTGGGCGAGTCCTACGACAACGCGTTGGCCGAGACGATCAACGGGTTGTACAAGGCCGAGGTGATCCACCGCCGCTCCTGGAAGAGCTTTGAGCAACTCGAGCTGGCCACCCTGGAGTGGGTGGACTGGTTCAACAACCGGCGCCTGCTGGAGTCGATCGGGAACATCCCGCCGGCCGAAGCCGAAGCAACCTACTATCAACAGACCCGTGAGCTCGCCATGGCGGCGTGACTCACACCAACGAGCCTCCGGGATTCCCGGGGCGATTCACCTCCCAAGCCGTGGAGCATTGTCCTGGATCCGGACCACCCCCCCCCATCGGCTGGCGCCAGGCGAATGCCTGGCCTACGGGAACCTCCCCGATGGCTACACGGAGGTCATTGCCCCAGCGGAACTGGAAGAGGACTGGCCGTATTCTTTCGCTATCAGGTCTCCGGCGTGGGGCAAGCACGGGACGCGCAATCACGCCGTTGATTTTTGCGTCCGACGATCCGGCGGCCGCTGGCTTCCGGTTGACGTCCCCGAAGGCCCAACTGCGATCACGGTGCAAATTTGCAAAAGCCTGCTGGATGCAGCCAGTTCCGGGAACCTTTGACCGTCTTCGACTTCTACATTCGTCGCCCGTCGTTTCCCAACGCTGCCGGCGGGGGCGACCTGGGGAGGCGGGCGTGGGTGGCAAGTCTGTTCAGGTTTCCCTTCGAATCCGGAAGACGCTGCTCCCAACTTATTGATTCAACTTGGATACCGGCCCAGGGCCGCGATCTGCTGGCGTCCGCCCGCTTGCATCCCCCTCCGGGCAGCCCCATAACAGGGGCATGCCGGTTTGCCGGCCCCGAACCAGAGTTCCCGGAGCCCTGATGACTGCTGAATCCACCCCCATCCTCGAACTGCCGGTGCTGCCGCTGCGCGACGTCGTCGTGTTCCCGCACATGGTGATCCCGCTGTTCGTCGGCCGCGACAAATCCATCCGCGCGCTGGACCAGGCGATGGAGGGCGACAAGCGCATCCTGCTTGTGGCCCAGAAGTCCGCCGAAACCGACGACCCCGGCGCGGACGAGCTGTACTCCACCGGGACCCTGGCCCAGATCCTGCAGCTGCTGAAGCTGCCCGACGGCACTATCAAGGTGCTGGTGGAAGGCGTTGACCGTGCGTCGGTGACCGGCGTCACCGAGCGCGATGGCACGCTGGTGGGGCAGGGCACCGTGATCGAGTCGGTGCCCGGGCGCGAGGAGCGCGAGATCGAGGCCGTGGCGCGCTCGCTGATGAGCCTGTTCGAGCAGTACGTGAAGACCAGCCGCAAGCTGCCGCCGGAGCTGCTGCAGACGCTCGCTGGCATCGACGAGCCCGGCCGCCTGGCCGACACCATCGCCGCCCACCTGGGCGTGCGCCTGGCCGACAAGCAGAAGCTGCTGGAAACCGCCGGGATCGGTGACCGCCTGGAAACCCTCGTGGGCCTGGTGGACGGCGAGATCGACGTGCAGCAGATGGAGAAGCGCATCCGCGGCCGGGTCAAGTCGCAGATGGAGAAGAGCCAGCGCGAGTACTACCTCAACGAGCAGATGAAGGCGATCCAGAAGGAGCTGGGCGAGATGGACGACGCGCCCAACGACATGGAGGAGATCGCGCGCAAGATCGCCGAGGCCGGCATGCCCAAGGAGGTCGAGGCCAAGGCGAAGAACGAGTTCAACAAGCTCAAGCAGATGTCGCCGATGTCCGCCGAGGCGGCCGTGGTGCGCAACTACCTGGAGTGGCTGCTCGGGGTGCCGTGGAACAAGCGCAGCCGCGTGCGCCGCGACCTCAAGGTGGCCCAGGAAGTGCTGGATGCCGACCACTACGGCCTGGAGAAGGTCAAGGAGCGGATCCTTGAGTACCTGGCGGTGCAGAGCCGGGTGCGCAACATGAAGGGCGCGATCCTGTGCCTGGTCGGCCCGCCGGGCGTGGGCAAGACCTCGCTGGGGCAGTCGATCGCCAAGGCCACCAACCGCAAGTTCGTGCGCATGTCGCTGGGCGGCGTGCGCGACGAGGCCGAGATCCGCGGCCATCGCCGCACCTACGTGGGCTCGATGCCGGGCCGGATCGTGCAGAACCTCACCAAGGCCGGCACCAAGAACCCGCTGTTCGTGCTCGACGAGATCGACAAGATGTCGATGGACTTCCGCGGCGATCCGTCATCGGCGCTGCTGGAGGTGCTTGACCCGGAACAGAACGACGCCTTCAACGACCACTATCTGGAGGTCGACCTGGACCTGAGCGAGGTGATGTTCATCGCCACCGCCAACTCGCTCAACATCCCGGGCCCGCTGCTGGACCGCATGGAGGTCATCCGCATCCCCGGCTACACCGAGGACGAGAAGATCAACATCGCCACCCGCTACCTGCTGCCCAAGCAGCTGAAGGCCAACGGCCTGAAGGAGGGCGAGCTGAAGATCTCCGAGGGCGCGATCCGCGACATCGTGCGCTATTACACGCGCGAATCCGGGGTCCGCAACCTGGAGCGCGAGATCGCCAAGATCTGCCGCAAGGTGGTGAAGGAGATCGCCATGTCGGGTCCCGCGCCCGCGAAGAAGGCCGCCAGGAAGACCGCCAGGGCGTCGAAGGCCGCCAAGGCAACCGACCTCACGTCGGTCAGCGTCAGCTCCCGCAACCTCGACAAGTACCTGGGCGTGCGCCGCTTCGACTTCGGCCGCGCCGAGGACGACAACGAGGTAGGGATGGTCACCGGCCTGGCCTGGACCGAGGTCGGCGGCGACCTGCTGCAGATCGAAGCCACGCACATGCCCGGCAAGGGCAACCTCATCCTGACCGGCCAGCTGGGCGACGTGATGAAGGAGTCCGCCTCGGCGGCGCACTCGATCGTGCGCGCCCGCGGCGAGCGGGTCGGCCTGGACATGGACTGGCTGCAAAAGCGTGACATCCACGTGCACGTGCCGGACGGCGCCACGCCCAAGGACGGCCCCAGCGCCGGCATCGCCATGACCACGGCGCTGGTGTCGATGCTCACGAAGATCCCGGTGCGCGCAGACGTGGCCATGACCGGAGAAATCACCCTGCGCGGCAAGGTCACCGAGATCGGCGGGCTCAAGGAGAAGCTGCTGGCGGCGCTGCGTGGCGGCATCCGGACCGTCATCATCCCCGAGGACAACCGCAAGGACCTGGCGGAGATCCCGGAGAACGTCACCGGAAAACTGGAGATCATCCCGGTCAAGTGGATCGAGGAAGTGCTTGACGTGGCGCTGGAGCGGCCGCTGCCGGAACGCAGCGGACCCGGGGTCGGCGAAGTGCTTCCCAAGGCCGCCAAAGGTGGCGAAAGGGCGGCTGTCAACAAGCATTGACGAACGTGGCGCCGCCGTGGCAGGCAGCTGAAAAGTGGCGCGGTTGCGCGCTTTTCGGTTGCGTCCCGGCGGCGCGCGCTGGTATAACGTTGCCCATTCGCGGCGCCCTCCCGGCGCGCCGCTCCAAGCCGGACGCAGCCCGTCCGGCATCTAATCGCGACGGCGTCGCACAGGAGATACCAGGAACATGACGAAGAAGAGTGACATCATCGAAGCCGTGGCCAGCACCGCTGGCCTGACCCGCGCCGACGCGACCAGCGCCGTGGACACCGTGTTCGACACCATCAGCGGTTCGCTTGCACGAGGCGAGAGCGTGGCCATCGCCGGTTTCGGCACCTTCGAAGTCCGCGAACGCGCCGCCCGCACCGGCCGCAATCCGCGCACCGGTGAAGAGATCCAGATCCCGGCTGCAAAGAATCCTGCGTTCAAGGCTGGCAAAGCGCTGAAAGACGCTGTAAACTAAGCGGCTCGGTACGGGTGCTTAGCTCAGCGGTAGAGCGTCGCCCTTACAAGGCGAGGGTCGGGGGTTCGAAACCCTCAGCACCCACCACGCCAAAGGTTCAAGGTTTCAGTGCGGAGCGGTAGTTCAGTTGGTTAGAATGCTGGCCTGTCACGCCGGAGGTCGCGGGTTCGAGTCCCGTCCGCTCCGCCACTAGAACAAGGAGAACCCCCGCCACCTGGCGGGGGTTTTTCTTTGGGCGCTGGCCGGGGCCCGCCCACGCAGGCCTTCCCGGCGTCCACACCGGGCCGGTGGATGGCTGAATCCGGTTAGAATGCCCGGCTACGTCCACGGCCAGTCGAACACGATGCTGCAAGCACTCCGAGAAAAAATGTCCGGCTGGATCGCGATCGGCATCGTGATCCTGCTGGCAATCCCGTTCGCCTTCTTCGGCATGGAGCAGTATCTGTTCCAGAGCGGCGCCAGCTATGTCGCCAGGGTCGAGGCCCCGCCGTCGTGGTGGCGCAGCGCGCCGGACTTCTGGCCGGTGCGCAAGCTGGTGTGGAAGTCGGAAACCATCTCGGTCGAGGACTTCCGCCGCGCGTTCGAACAGGAGCGGCAGCAAACCCGCATCGAAATGGGCGACGCCTACGATCCGCGCGCCTTCGAGGAGATCGAGAACCGTCGCCGCGTGGCGGAAGGCCTTGTCGACCAGGCGGTGCTGAGGCTCGCGGCGGACAACCGCGGCATCGCGGTGGGCGACGCCGCGGTGGCCGCGCAGATCCAGCAGTTCCCCGCGTTCCAGGTGGACGGCCAGTTCAACCTGGAGCGTTACCAGCTGGCGCTGCAGACCCAGGTGCCGCCGCAGACGCCGCGCCAGTTCGAAGCGGCCATCCGCGAAAGCCTGCAGCAGTCGCTGATCCCGGTGCAGGTGGGCGAGTCGGCGTTCGCCACGCCGTCGCAGCTGGAGCGCCTGATGGTGTTGCTGGGCGAGCGCCGCGACGTGGAATTCGCCATCCTCCCCCCGCCCGAGCCGGACGCCGGTGACGTTGCCGAGGATGAAATCAAATCCTGGTACGCCGCCAACACGGCGGACTTCCGGGCACCGGAGACGGTCACGATCGAGTACGTGGAGATCGACGATTCCGCGATTGAGATCGCCGACATGCCCAGCGAGGAGGAGCTGCGTGCCTTCTACGCGAGCCAGCGGGCCCGCTTTGCAGGCGACGAGGAGCGCCTGGCCTCGCACATCCTCGTCGAGGTGCCTGCCGACGCCGATGACGCCACCGTGGAGGCGGCGCGTGAGCGGGCGCGCGACCTGGCAGAGCAGGCGCAGGCCGAGGGCGCTGACTTCGCCGCCCTTGCCCGCGAGCATTCCGACGACTTCGGATCGGCGGACGCCGGCGGCGACCTGGACTGGGTCGAGCCGGGCGCGATGGTGCCGGAGTTCGAGGCCGCGCTGTTCGAGATGGAGCCGGGCGAAGTCAGCGATCCGGTCCGCACCGATTTCGGCTGGCACGTGCTGTACCTGCGGGACGTGCGCGGCGGCGAGGGAGCGGTACCGTTCGAAGCGGTCCGCGACGAGCTCGCCCGTGAGCTGACCGGGAATGCCCGCGAACGTGCCTGGAGCGACCTGGTCGGCCAGGTCGTGGACCAGGCGTACCGCGATCCGAACTCGCTTGAGCCGGCGGCTGCAGTCGGCGGGCTTGAGGTGAAGACAGCAGGTCCGTTCGCGCGCGGCGGGGGCGAGGGCGTCGCCGCGCATCCGGCAGTGCAGCGCGCGGCATTCACCGAGAGCCTGATCGAGGACGGCACCGTCAGCGATCCGATCGAGGTGGGAACCAACCACAGCGTCCTGATCCGCGTGGTCGGCCACACCGCCGAGCATGCCCGGCCGCTGGAGGAAGTGCGCGAAGAGGTGGTCGCAGCCATCCGCGCCGACCGCAGCGCGCGCCGCGCCGCGGAAGCGGCGTCGCAGCTGGTGGAGCGCATCGCTGCGGGCGAGTCGCTGCAGGAAATCGCGGACGAAGAAGGGCTGGCGGTGCAGCAGGTCCCGGGCGTGCCCCGCGGCACCCCGATCCCGCACCCTGCGGCCGTGGATGCCTACTTCGCCGCCGATGTGCCCGCGGAAGGCGCCGCCAGCGCCGGCCAGGTGGAACTGGACGACGGCAGCATCGTCGTCTTTGCGGTGACCGCCGTGATCCCCGGTGACCCTTCCGAGGCGAGCGAGCAGGAGAAGGAACTGCTGCGCCAGCAGCTGACCATCCTCGCCGGCAACGAGTCTGCCGCAGCCGTGTTGCGTGCGCTGCGCGAGCGGATGAAGGTGACGGTGATCGAAGCGCAGCTCTAGGGGCCCTGGGCCCCGCCCGGCTGTGGCGGCGCGCTCTCGAAAGGAGCGCGCCGCACCACGTGGGCTTGCCGAGGGCTCAGCTGCCCTCGATGCCGGTCATGCTGACGATGTTGTAGCCGCCGTCCACGTAGGTGACTTCGCCGGTGACGCCCGCGGCGAGGTCGGAGGAAAGGAACGCGGCGACGTTGCCCACGTCCTCGATGGTGACCGTGCGCCGCAGCGGCGCCTCGTTTTCCACGTGGCCCAGGATCTTGCGGAAGCCGCCGATGCCCGCGGCCGCCAGGGTCTTGATCGGGCCGGCCGAAATCGCGTTTACGCGGATGCCTTCCGGCCCCAGGTTGTAGGCCAGGTAGCGCATGGTGGCTTCCAGGCTGGCCTTGGCCACTCCCATCACGTTGTAGCTGGGAAGGGTGCGCACGGCGCCCAGGTAGGTGAGGGTGAGGATGGAACCCTTGCGGCCCTGCATCAGCGGCCGCGCGCCCTTGGCCAGGGCGGCCAGCGAGTAGGCGGAGATGTCCTGGGCCGTGGCGAATGCCTCGCGCGACAGTCCGTCAAGGAACTGACCCGCGATCGCTTCGCGCGGAGCAAAGGCAATGGCGTGGACGAGGATGTCGAAGCCCTCGGGCCAGTGCTTGCCCAGGTCGGCGAAGAGGGCGTCGATCTGGCGGTCATCGGTCACGTCCAGCGCGAACGACGGCCCGCCGCCCAGGCGCTCGGCCACTTCGTCCACGCGCGTCTTGAGCTTTTCGTTCTGGTAGGTGAAGGCCAGTTCCGCACCTTCGCGGTGCATCGCCTCGGCAATGCCGTTGGCGATCGAGCGCTGACTGGCGATGCCCGTGATCAGGGCGCGCTTGCCTTGCAGGAAACCCATGGGTGCTGTCTCTCGGTTAAGCAACGCCCTAGTTTGCCACGGCCGGCGCGTCCCCGGGTTCCGCCGCGTCGATCTGCAGCACCATCCCCGGATGCAGAACCGTGCCGGCGTCCAGGCCATTGCGGCGCAGGAGCTGGCCGGGCTCGATGCCGTAGTCCCGGGCGATGCGCCAGATCGATTCGCCACGCGCCACGATGTGGGTCCGGGCTGCACTGTCCGCGGCAAGCACGTCGCTGGCGTCGGCGATGAACACCGGCGCCTGTTCCCCCGGGCCCGGTCCGTCCGCAGGCCACAGCGCCGCCAGAGCGTCCTGTGGCCGGGCCGGGACCAACACCTCCACGCTGCCCGCGCGGCCGGCGCGCCCTTCGGCGACGGCGGGGTTGAAATGGCTCACCAGCGCCGGATCGTGGCCGTTGCGCACCGCCCAGCGTTCCAGGCGCCGCACGCCCGGCGGCAATGGGGCGCTGGTCAATACCGGCACCGCCTGGTCAATGGCCTCCAGCCACTCGGGATCTTCCCCGGCTTCCACCAGAAGGCAGGACAGGGCCTGGAGCTTGCGCACGTATGCGCGGGTGATCGGGGGCACCGCCAGCTTCTCGGGCTCCGCGTCCATGGCCCGCTGGCCGGCATTGCGCAGGGCGCCGAAGATGCGGTATTCGCCGGCGTTGTAGCCCATGACCGCGAGCCGCCAGTCACCGGCGAACATGCCGTGCAGCGTTCGCAGGTACCGCACGGCCGCGGCAGTGGATTCCACCGGCGACAGCCGCCCGTCGTAGCCGGGCCGCATGGTGACCTGGTGGTTGCGCGCGGTGGCACCGATGAACTGCCACAGGCCGGCGGGGCCGGAGGGGCTGCGCGCGCCCGGGCGGTAACCGCTCTCGACGAACGGGATCAGCGCATATTCGGACGGCAGGTGGTACGTGCGCAGGGCATCGAGCACGTAGCCGAACAGCGGCAGCAGGCGCTCGGGGCGGTTGGCCAGGTCGCCGGGCACGTGGGCGAAATGCCGTCGCCAGCGGTCGCCGGGCTCCACCGCGCATGCCTGGTCGGACAGTCCGCTGCGGAAGCTCTCGTAGATCTCGCGCCCGCTGCGGCTGACCGGCTGCAGGACCTCGCTCGTCCGCGGCGCGCCGTGGGCGATGGCGGGAAGCTGGGACGCCTGCAGCGGCACGGCCGGCCCGCCGGCCCATGCCGGCGCAGCCCCGCCGAGCACCAGCGCCCCCGCCAGCGCGCACGCGCGCGCCATCCCGGGGATGTTCATGCCCCGAACCCGTCCTTCCAGGCCCGCAGGGCCGCGAAGCGCGCCACGCGATCGACCGCCCCGCCGTCACCGGCCCGCGCCCCGACGGCGCGGACGACGTCCGGCGCATCGATCCTCAGGAACGGATTGCAGGCCAACTCGCTGCCCAGCGTCGACGGTACCGTGGGTCTGTCTTGCTCCCGCATGCGTTCAACCTCCTCGCTGCGCTCGCGCAGTGCCTGGTTGCCCGGCTCCACGGCCAGGGCAAAGGCGGCATTGCTGCGCGTGTATTCGTGTCCGCAACACACCAGCGTGGCCGCGGGCAGGCGCGCCAGCCGGTCCAGGGACTCCAGCATCTGCGACGGAGTACCCTCGAACAGCCGTCCGCAACCCAGGCTGAACAAGGTGTCCCCGCTGAACAGGATCCCGTGGCCATGCAGCGCGATGTGGCTCCGGGTATGGCCGGGAACGTCGATCACCTCGAAGCGCCACTGCGCGATGTCCACGGACTGGCCGCCGCGCAGGCGGGCAGTGGCCATCGGGATCCGCTCGTCGTCCGGCGCGTACACCGGCAGCTCCGGCCAGCGCTCAAGGAGTGCAGGCACGCCGCCGATGTGGTCGTGGTGGTGGTGGGTGAGCACCACCGCGGCGGGCTCCCGGCCATCGCGCGCGGCGGCCAGCACGGGGCCGGCATCGCCCGGGTCGACCACCAGGAAGCGGCCGCCTTCCCCCTCCAGGGTCCAGATGTAGTTGTCGGACAGCGCCGCCAGTGGCGTGGGCTGCATCGGCCGGCTCCCCGGACACCCAGTAGAATGGGACCATGCCCGCGCTCTCCCCGAATGGTCAACCCGCTGCCGGCCAGGCGTGGTTCGCTTCTGAAGCGGGCCAGGCGCTGGTCCAGAGCGAACTCCCGCTGATCCGGCGCGCCCTGGGCGAGCGTCCGGCCCCGCCCTGGGCGTGGTTTGCGCCGTGCCCGGTGCCGGCCGATGGCTGCGGCCGGGGCGCCTGCCTGGTGGCTGGCGAGGACGCCTGGGAAGGTGCGCTTCGCTGCGGGCTGCCGCTGCCGTTCGCCAGCGAATCCCTGTCCACGGTGGTCCTGCAGCACGCGCGCGCCGTGGCCGGTCCGATCGATGCGTTGCTGGAGGAGTGCGAGCGGGTGCTCGTTGACGGTGGCAAGCTGCACCTGATCGCGCTCAATCCGCTTTCTCCCTACCGGCTGCGCTGGCGCGATACGGGCCTGGCAGCGGGTGAACCGTTGACCTGGCGCAGGCGCCTGCGCCGCGCCGGCCTGGAGCCCGAGCCGGTCTCCCGTGGCGTGGGCCCGGTGTGGAAGATCCAGGTCCGCGAGGAGACACGCGACGGACCCGGGCTCGCCGCGGCCTACGTGGTCTGCGCACAGAAGCGCGTCGTGCCCCTGATCCCGGTGGCCGGCAAGGCGCCGCGGGTGCGCCTGCAGCACGGATTGACCGCGGGATGAGCGCGTTGAAGCAGGTGCACATCCATACCGACGGCGCGTGCCTTGGCAATCCGGGGCCCGGCGGCTGGGCGGCGCTGCTGCGCTACGGCGTACGCGAGCGGGAGCTGGTGGGTGGCGAAGCGCTGACCACCAACAACCGCATGGAACTGATGGCCGCCATCCGGGCGCTGGAAGTGCTGACCGAACCCTGCGAGGTGATCCTGCACACGGATTCGCAGTACGTGCGCAAGGGCATCACCGAGTGGATGCCCAACTGGCTGCGCCGCAACTGGCGCACCGCCGCCGGCGCGCCGGTGAAGAACCAGGACCTGTGGCAGCGGTTGCACGAGGCGGCGGGCCGCCATCGCGTCGACTGGCGGTGGGTGAAGGGCCATTCCGGCGACCCGGACAATGAGCGGGTCGACCTGCTTGCCCGCACCGAGGCCGAGCGGATCAAGGCAGCCCCGGCCGATGCGTTAGGCTAGCCGCATGCGACAGATCGTCCTGGATACCGAAACCACCGGGCTGGAGTGGAAAAAGGGCAACCGCGTGGTCGAAATCGGCTGCGTGGAACTGGTGGAGCGTCGACCGACCGGGCGCACCTGGCACTGCTACATCAACCCGCAGCGCGAGTTCGAGCAGGGTGCACAGGAGGTCACCGGGCTGACCCTGGAGTTCCTCGCCGACAAGCCGCTGTTCGAGGACATCGTTGACGAATTCCTCGGGTTCGTCGATGGCGCCGAGCTGGTGATCCACAACGCTGCGTTCGATATCGGCTTCCTGGACGCCGAGCTCGCCCGGCTCGGGCCGGAGCGCGGCTGCATGGCCGACTGCACGACGGTGCTGGACTCGCTCGAGCTGGCCCGCCAGCGCTATCCGGGCCAGCGCAATTCGCTCGATGCGCTGTGCCGCAGGCTGGGCGTGGACAATGCCCATCGCCAGCTCCACGGCGCGCTGCTGGACGCCCAGCTGCTGGCCGAGGTGTACCTTGCGCTCACTGCTGGCCAGGGAGAGATCGGCTTCGGCGCGCCGGAGCCAGCGGCCGCCACGGCGGTCATCAGTTCCGCGCCACCGGCGGGCCCGCGGCCGCGGGTGGTCCCCACGCCCGAAGACCTGGCCCTGCATGCGGCCCGCGTCGAGGCGATCAGCGCCCGCGCCGGGCGCAACCTGTGGCAGCTTGCGGTGGAAGCGACGGCGCCGCAGCCGGAGGCCGAACCGGCCTGAGCCCGACGGGGCCTGCGGCTCAGGCCCGGCGCACCAGCACGACGGTGACGTTGTCGGAGCCGCCGTTGTCGAGCGCCGCGGCCACCAGCCCATCCACGCATTCCTGCGCGCTGCACTCGGTGTGCGACAGCACCCGGGCGATGCTGCCGTCGTCCACCTCCTCGGTCAGGCCGTCGCTGCACAGCAGCAGCTGCATCCCCGGCAGAAGCTCGCCGGTCATGGTCTCGACGTTGAGCGCCTTCGGATCGGTGATCCCGAGCGCCTGGGTCACCACGTTGCGGTGCGGATGGTTGCGCGCCTGGTCCACGCTGATGGTGCCCTGGCTGATCAGCTCCTGCACGTAGCTGTGGTCCTGCGAGAGCTGGGTCAGGCGCCCGGCGTGCCAAAGGTAGACCCGGCTGTCCCCGACCCAGGCCACTTCGAAGCGGTCGTTGGCGATGCGCGCGGCGACCACCGTGGTGCCCATGGGCAGGGTATCGTGGCGCTGGCGGGAGGCGCGGATGATCTCCTCGTCCGCGATCCGTATCGCCTGCGCCAGCGGCGTGCCCTGGCGGGTTTCGCGCACGATGGTCTCGCGTGCCAGGGCGCTGGCCACCTCGCCGTATTCGTGCCCCCCCATGCCATCGGCCACGAGCCAGAGGCCCAGCTCGCTGTCGCCGTAATACGTGTCCTCGTTGAGGTCGCGGCGCAGGCCCACGTGGGTCAGGTGGCCGAACTCGATCTGGCGGATGCCGTGGTCGGTGGCTTCGGCAACCAGGGCGGGCTCGGCATCGGGAGGAGTGGTGGCGCGGGCTGTGGCCGTTGGATCCTGAGAGTGTGCGTCAACCACTGGCGACCCGGGTCCTGCGGAGGGTGTGGCTAAGTTAACAGAGTAAGGGGCAGGTGGCTGTCGCGGAGTGGCAAGCTGCGGGTGCCGGTTGTTCATTCGGGGGCGGCCGGTTGCGGAATCTGCAAGGGTTCGGCCGATCCTGGCCTGGCACGCGCATCCTGCATGCGGCTCGGGTCTGCGGAGCCGCGGCCGGCTCCGCGGGGCTTTTCCAGGCCCATGTGGATAGATACGCAAATCAGGCGGGGTCCGGACAGCGCCAGCGCAGGCGCAAGCCGCTCCGGGCCAGCTGGTGTTCAAGTTCCGCGGAAAGCGCCACGTCCCCGGCCGCCAGCACCGTGCCCCCGGGGCTGCACACCAGCGGCATGCGCCCGCGCAGCCACGGCGGCACCGCACGCTCCTGCAGGACTTTCCTCAGTTCGTGCGAATGCATGCGGCCCGGCAGGGTGATCCGCTCCCCGCCGCGGCGCGCCCGCACAACCAGGGGCCATGGCGCGCCCGGGGAATCGTGGATATCCAGGCCTTCCAGTTCCAGCGTGTCGCCGGTGGGAAGCCGCAGCGGGGCGCGGCCGTCCCAGGTCACCTCAAACCCGTCCGGCAGGCCGGCGCGCTGCCGGGAGGCATGCAGGCGGTCGCGCCAGCGGCGGATCACGCTGCCCGACCAGGCGAATTCAGGGAGGGTGTCACCGGCCGGCCCGAGCAGGCCGGCTTCGATGCGCGCGATGCCCTCGGCCGGCAGGGGGGGGAGGCCCAGGCGCTCCAGCCACAGGCGCAGCACGCGTGCGCGCCGCTCCGGCGGGTGCTGCAGCAGGCGCGGGACATCGATCATTATCGGCGACGCGGTGGAAACGTCATCGAGCGCCGCTGCGTCCCCCGCTGCCAACAGGTGCGCAGCCTCGCCGCAAAGTGCCGCGCTGCGCGCCAGCATGGCATCCGCGTGCGGCCAGCGCTGGCGCAGCAGCGGCATCACGTGGCGGCGGAGGTGGTTGCGGTCATGGGCGGCGACCTCGTTGGACGGATCTTCCACCCAGTCCAGGCCGGCATGCCGGGCGTATGCGAGCAGGGCGTCGCGCGGCTGCGAAAGCAGCGGGCGCCACAGCCATCCCCTTCCCAGGCGCCGCCAGGCCGGCATTCCGCGCAGGCCATCCACGCCGGAGCCGCGCAGGGCGCGCAGCAGGAAGGTTTCGGCCTGGTCGTCGCGGTGGTGCGCCAGCGCAATGATCCCGCCGTCAGGCAGGTGGTCGCTGAACGCCCGGTAGCGGGCGTCGCGGGCCGCCCCTTCCAGTCCCAATCCCGAGCCGCGGTCGACCGTGACGCGGACGATCCGCAGGGGCACGTCGAGCGCTTCGCAGGTGCGCTGGCAGTGTTCCGCCCACACGTCGGCGCGGTCATTCAGGCCGTGGTGCACGTGGATGGCGCACAGGCCGGGCGCGCGCTGCGTCTGGTCGGAGGCGAGCAGGTGCAACAGCACGGTGGAGTCCAGCCCGCCGCTGAAGCCGGCCACGACCGGAGCGGACACGGGGGGTGGGGGCAGGGCAAGGTTTCGGCTCATGGAAAGAGCGGCCGCGGGCAGCGCGGCCCACGGCCGCTGGTGGTCACTCCGTCTCGATGCGCAGGCCGCCGACGAAGCCGGCCGCCAGGTTGTAGATCAGCGCCTGGATCAGCGCCCCGATGAAGCCGAAGACGCCGTACATGATCGGCAGGATGATGACCGCGGCGAAACCGCCCCCCAAGGCAAAGATCCCGCCGTCACCCCCGGCCAGGCTGCCGATAAGGCCGCCGAACACCAGCATGAACAGGCCCATCAGCAGGCCGAGCGCGGCGGCGATGATGCCGCCGATCTTGCCGGCGGAAAGGACGTCGATCTTTCGGATGACCATTGACTTCTCCCCATTGCGCCGGCCGGTTGCCGGCCCACCGATGGTAGTCGGCGTGGCGCAGGGGCGGCCACCAGGCCCGTGGGTCAGCCGGATTCGTAGGCGCCGTAGCCCCGCAGGCGCTGGTAGCGCCGTTCCACCAGCTGGGCCGGGGGCATTGCCTCCAGTTCGTCGAGCTGGTTGAGCAGCACCGCCTTGAGCCGGATCGCGGTCTGGGTGGGGTTGCGGTGGGCGCCGCCGATCGGCTCACGCACCAGCTTGTCCACCAGGCCCAGTTCGACCAGGCGCTTGGCGGTCAGCCCCAGCTGTTCGGCGGCATCGCGCTTCTTGTCCGCATCCTTCCACAGGATCGAGGCGCAGCCTTCCGGGGAGATCACGGAATAGGTGCTGTACTCAAGCATCAGGGTCCGGTCGCCCACGCCGATCGCCAGCGCGCCGCCCGAGCCTCCCTCGCCGATCACGGTGCACAGCACCGGGATCTTCAGCTCGGCCATCTCCATCAGGTTGCGCGCAATGGCCTCGGACTGGCCGCGCTCCTCGGCGCCAATGCCGGGGTACGCGCCCGGGGTGTCAATGAAGGTCAGCAGCGGCAGGCCGAAGCGCTCGGCCATCTTCATCAGCCGCAGCGCCTTGCGGTAGCCCTCCGGGCGCGGCATGCCGAAGTTGCGGCGAACCTTGGAGCGGGTGTCGCGGCCCTTCTCATGGCCGATGATCATCACGCTGCGGCCGTTGATGCGCCCCAGGCCGCCGATGATCGCCGGGTCGTCGGCAAACGCGCGGTCGCCCGCCAGCTCTTCGAACTCGTCGCACATCACCCGGATGTAGTCGCTGGTGTACGGGCGTGCGGGATGGCGCGCCAGCTGGGCCACCTGCCAGGGGGTGAGGTCGCGGAAGATCTGCGCGGTGCGCCGGCGCAGCTTGTCCTGCAGGGTGCGCAGCTCGGCGTCGATGTTGACCCCGGGGCCGGTGCTGGCCTGGCGCAGGTCGTGGATCTTCGCCTCAAGATCGGCGATGGGCTGTTCGAAATCGAGGTAATTCGGATTCATCGGGTACGAAGGCCGGAAACAATCCCGACAGTCTATCGGACCGGCCGCCGGGGCACCGTACCGGAGCGTGTGTGGGGCCTCGCCGCCTTCCCACGCCGGATCGCCTGCGGCCCGCCGGGTACGGCGCCATCACGCGTGCGTGGCACCATGTGCCGGGATCTTGACCAACGGACGGCTCATGCTGACCCGGCTGCACGATTTCCTCGGCCTTCGCACCGGCCCCGCGACGTTCTTCATTTCACTGTTGATCATCGCCGCGTTCGCAGCCGCGATGTCCCTGTTCCCCGGCCCCGTCCAGAGCGCGTTCGGCGTGGTGGCCAGCTGGCTGCGCTACGAGCTGGGCTGGATGTACACCCTGGGGACGACCGCGCTGGTCCTGTTCGCGTTCGGGCTGGCGGCCAGCCGCTACGGGCGGGCGAAGCTCGGGCAGGACGATGCCAAGCCTGAATTTTCCGGGGTGGCCTGGTTCGGCATGCTGTTCGCCGCCGGGGTGGGCGCCGTGCTGATGTTCTGGGGCGTGGCCGAGCCCATGAACCATTACGCCAATCCGCCGCTCTACGGTACCGAGCCCGCCACCGACATGGCGGCGATGCAGGCGCTGGCGATCGCCAACTTCCACTTCGGCATCCACATGTGGGCCCTGCTGGTGATCCCGGGCATGTGCTTCGGCTACTTCACCTACAAGCGCCGGCTGCCGCCGCGGGTGTCGTCGGCGCTGCAGCCGCTGATCGGCGAGGGCATCCACGGCCCCTGGGGCAGGGCGGTGGACATCACCTGCGTGGTGGCCACGGTGTTCGGGCTGGCGGTGTCGGTGGGCCTTGGCGCGATGCAGATCAACGCCGGCATGAACTACGTCATGGGTGTTCCCATGAACGGCTGGCTGCAGGCGGGGATCATCGCGGTGATCACGGCGCTCGCGCTGGCGTCGGCGCTGGCCGGCCTGGACCAGGGCGTCAAGCGGCTGTCCTACCTCAACATCGTGCTCACCGTGGCCCTGATGCTGTTCGTGCTCATGTGGGGCGCAAGCATGGATACCATCCGCGCCATCGTGGAGTCGGCCGGCGCGTACATGTCGCACCTCCCGGCGCTCTCGTTCTTCAACGATTCCTTTGGTGGCGGCCGGTGGTCGGGGGACTGGACCGTCTTCTACTACGCGTGGACCGTCACCTGGTCGCCCTTCGTGGGGCTGTTCATCGCCCGCATCTCGCGCGGCCGCTCAATCCGCGAGTTCGTCACCGCGTCGATCGGCCTGCCGACGGCCTTCGTCATCATCTGGATGGGTACCTGGGGCTTCAGCGCGTTCCGGATCGACCGGGCGCCGGAGACCGCCGGCAGCCTCACCCAAACCATCGTCACCAACGGCAATGTGGAAGCGGCGCTGTTCCAGTTCCTGCAGTCGTTTCCGTTCTACGGCTTCACCGCGGTGCTGGCGCTGGTGGTGATCACCATCTTCTTCGTGACATCGCTGGACTCCGGCGCGCTGGTGCTCGACAACCTCGCGTCGGGGCACGGGGACGTGGGGCCGAAGCGGCAGCGGGTGCTGTGGGCGATGTCGGTGGGGGTGGTGTGCGCAGTGATCCTGGTCACCTCGGGCGAACACGGTCTGGCCGCGCTGCAGGAGGTCATCATCGTCATCGGTGCGCCGGTGATGCTGCTGGTGATGGGCCTGTGCCTGCTGCTGCTGCGCGCGCTGCGCGAGGATGCGGGGACCCTCAAGCCGCTGCGCACCCGGCAGTGGAAGCAGGTGCTGCCGGTGGAGGAGTACAGGCGCCGGGCCCGCGAGGACGAGCACGACATGGCCGAGTACGTGATCCGGCCCGAGTACGAGCCGGGCACGGAGCCCGAGCACGACACCCATCCCCCGGCCACCCGCCTGGGCCGGCAACTTCGCGACAGCGCGGCATTGCTGACCATCGGGCTGACGGGGGGGATCGGTTCCGGCCGTACGCTTGCGGCCGAGGACCTGCGAGCGCTTGGGGCGGTGGTGATCAGCGCCGACGAACTGGTCGCACGTCTGATCGGTCCGGGCACCGACGCGGTCGCGGAGATCAGGGAGCTGTTCGGCGATGAGGTGATCGCCCCCGGCGGGAACGTCGACCGCGCCGCACTGGGCAGGCTGGTTTCGGGCAACGATACCGCGCGGGCCCGGCTCAACCAGATCATCCACCCGCGCGTGCGCGCCGAGTTCTCGCGGCTTGCAGCACAGGCCGGTCCGGACGCGGTGGTGGTGGCCGACATGCCGATGCTGGCGGAGACCGACCAGCCGCGGGCCGGGCTGGACCTGGTGCTGGTGGTGGAGGCGCCCGCCGAGGTGCGCGTGGAGCGGCTGGTCAACGTGCGCGGCATGACCCGCGAAGAGGCCTGGGAGCGGATGGACGCCCAGCCTTCGGACGCCGAACACCGGGAGATCGCGGACGCGGTGATCGTCAACGATGCCGGCCGCGAGGCGCTTACGAAGGCGGTGCGCAAGTTCTGGGACGAGCGGGTGCAGCCGGTGCTCGATGAGCACGCCGGTGGAGGCGAGGACTAGCGGGGCGGGTTCGGGAGGATCGCGCCGGAGGCGGGGTCAGCTGGTCCAGGGACGTTCCAGCTGCAGCTCCACCTCGCGCACGCCCGGGTCGGCGCGCAGCAGCCCGGGCAGCTCGGCGTCCACGCGCACGCTGGACTGGCCGTTGAGGTCGAGCGCGCCGCGGGCGCCGGAGGCCAGCAGCAGTTCGTAGCGCAAGGGGGTGCTGCCCGGACGGCGCTCTTCGAGCATCTGCTCCACCCGTTCCAGCAGGCCGGGATCGCGCAGGTCCAGCCGCAGCCGCATCCCGCGGGCCAGGTCCGGGCAGACCTGCTGGAAATCCCAGCAGCGGCGGGCACGCAGGGAGAAGCCCCCGCTGAACTCGTCCTCGCGCAGCCCGCCCTCGACGATCAGGATCCGGTCGCGGGTGAGGAGCGGCGCGTATTCCTGGAAGGCCTCCGAGAAGAAGGCGCATTCGACGCGGCCGCGGCCATCCTCCAGCTGCACGAAGGCCTGTGAGTCGCCGCGGCGGCGCATTGCCGTCACCAGGCCCGCGATCACCACCTTGGCTTCCTGCCGCCAGCCGCCGCGCGACTCGCCGCCCGATGCCGAAGCCCACAGCGCATCCAGCCGCCCCAGGTCATTCCCCACCAGCGCTTCCAGGTCCTGGCGGTACGGGTCGATGGGATGTCCGCTGAGATAGTGGCCCAGGGTCTCGCGTTCGCCCGAGAGCGTCTGCGCCAGCGGCCACGGCGCGGTCTCCGGCAGCTCGATTTCCAGCGCCGGTGCCGCGTCGCCGCCGCCGAACAGGGACACCTGCCCGGCGCTGCGTTCGCGCGCCAGCTGTTCGGTCGCCTTCATCGCGTGCGGGAGCTGCAGCATGAGCGAGGCGCGGTTGCTGCCCAGGCCGTCGAGCGCGCCCGAGAGGGTCAGCGCTTCCATGGTCCGGCGGTTCATGCGCCCCGCGTCGACCCGGTTGCAGAAGTCCAGCAGGTCCGCATAGGGCCCGCCGTTGGCGCGCTCGGAGGCGATGGCCTCGCAGGCGCCGCGGCCCACGCCCTTCACCGCGCCCAGGCCGTAGCGGATGGTTTGCGGGTCGATCGCCTCGAACATGAAGCCGGAAGCGTTCACGTCCGGCGGCAGCACGGTCAGCCCCAGCGCCCGCGCCTCGTCCAGGAAGCCCACCACCTTGTCGGTGTTGTCCATGTCCGACGACAGCACCGCGGCCATGAATTCGGCCGGGTAGTGCGTCTTCAGCCATGCGGTCTGGTAGGCCACCAGCGCGTAGGCGGCCGAGTGCGACTTGTTGAAGCCGTACTCGGCGAACTGTTCCATCAGGTCGAAGATCGAGGTGGCGACCTTCGGGTCGACCCCGTTCTGCGCGGCGCCGGCCTCGAACTTGGCCCGCTCCTTGGCCATCTCCTCGGGCTTCTTCTTGCCCATCGCCCGGCGCAGCAGGTCGGCGCCGCCCAGCGAATAGCCGGCCAGGACCTGGGCGATCTGCATCACCTGTTCCTGGTAGACAATCACGCCGTAGGTGGGCGCCAGCACCGGCTCCAGCTTCGGGTGCGGGTAGGTGACCTCGGCGTTGCCGTGCTTGCGGTCCACCCAGTCCTTGTCCATCCCCGAGTTGAGGGGGCCGGGCCGGAACAGCGCCGCCAGGGCGATGATGTCCTCGAACGTGTCCGGTTTCGCGCGCTTGAGCAGCTCGCGCATGCCGCGCGACTCGAACTGGAACACCGCCACCGTGTCGCCGCGGGCGAACAGTTCGTAGGTGGCCTTGTCATCCAGGGCGAGCGCGGAGATGTCCAGCGGCGTCTCGCCCCCGGCCTTGCGGCGCCTGTTGATGGCCTTCACCGCCCAGTCGATGATGGTCAGCGTGCGCAGGCCGAGGAAGTCGAACTTCACCAGGCCCACCGCTTCCACGTCGTCCTTGTCGAACTGGGTGACCGGGTTCTTGCCGCGCCCGCCTTCGTCGTGTTCGGCGAACAGCGGGCAGAAGTCGCTCAGCGGGCGCGGCGCGATCACCACGCCGCCGGCGTGCTTGCCGGCGTTGCGGGTCAGGTTCTCCAGCTGCAGCGCCAGGTCGAGCAGGTCGCGCACGTCCTCCTCGTCGTTGTAGCGCGCGATCAGCTCGTCCGAACGCCAGTTCTCGTCCTTGCGGCCCTTCTCGGTCCGGCCCAGCGCGTCCGACAGCGATACGCCGAGGGTCATCGGCACCAGCTTGGCGATCCCATCGACCATCCCGTACGGATAGCCCAGCACGCGGCCGACGTCGCGCACCACCGCCTTGGCGGCCATGGTGCCGTAGGTGATGATCTGGCTGACCCGGTCGCGCCCGTACTTGCGGGCGACGTACTCGATCACCTCGTCGCGCCGGTCCATGCAGAAGTCGATGTCGAAGTCCGGCATCGACACCCGCTCGGGGTTGAGGAAGCGCTCGAACAGCAGGTCGTAGGGCAGCGGGTCCAGATCGGTGATGCCCAGCGCCCAGGCCACCAGCGAGCCGGCGCCCGAGCCGCGCCCCGGGCCCACCGGGATGCCCTGTTCCTTGGCCCAGTTGATGAAGTCCGCGACGATCAGGAAGTAGCCCGGGAACCCCATCTTGACGATGACGTCCAGCTCGGTGTCCAGGCGTTCGAAATAGCTCTCGCGGGTGTGGCCCTCTGCCAGTGGGTGTTTTTCCAGCCGCTCTTCCAGGCCCCGGCGCGCCTCGCTGCGGATCCAGCTGTCCAGGGTGTGGTCGTCGGGCACCGGGAAAGCCGGCAGGTAGTACTTGCCCAGGCTCAGCTCGAAGTTGCAGCGCTGGGCCAGGGCCACGGTGTTGTCGAGGGCGTCGGGCACGTCCGCGAACAGCTCGGCCATCTCTTCCGCGGACTTGAGGTACTGCTCGGCGCTGTAGCTGCGCGGCCGGCGCGGATCGTCCAGCACCCGGCCGCTGGCAATGCACACCCGCGCCTCATGGGCGTCGAAGCCCTGCCGTTCCAGGAACCGCACGTCGTTGCTGGCGACCACGGGGATCCCGCGTTCGTTGGCGGCATGCAGCGCGAAGTCGTTGAACTGTGCTTCGCCGTCGCGGTTGGTGCGGGTCAGCTCCAGGTGCAGGCGGTCATCGAAGGCGCGCTGCCAGTCACCCAGCCATTGCAGCGCCAGCTCGTGCTTGCCGGCGGCCGCCAGCCGTCCGGCCTCGGTGTGCCGACCCACCAGCGCGAACAGGTCGGCGCTGTGCTCCAGCAGCCATTCCGGGCGCACCACCACGCCATCCTGGCGGTGCCCCTCCAGCCACGCGCGGCTGAGCAGGCGCGAGAGGGTGAGGTATCCGTTGTGGTTGCGGCACAGCAGGGTCACCGGCCAGGCCGGTTCGCTGCCGCTGGCCACCATGACGTCAGCGCCCGCCAGCGGCTTCACACCGGCCGCTTCGGCCCGGGCATGGAACTCCACCAGCGCGAACAGGTTGTTGCGGTCGGTGACCGCCACCGCCGGCTGGCCCAGCGCAACGCAGCGATCGACGAGCTGCGGGATGCGGATCGTCGAATCAACCAGCGAATACTCGCTGCGCAGGTGGAGGTGTACAAAGCGGG
This sequence comes from Gammaproteobacteria bacterium, assembly GCA_012515985.1. GTDB lineage: Bacteria > Pseudomonadota > Gammaproteobacteria > Xanthomonadales > Xanthomonadaceae > Luteimonas. The sequence continues at coordinate 12,317 of JAAYXJ010000212.1, read as the reverse complement.
CGGACACGGCCCATGCAGCGTAGGCGGCGGGGCAGGCGGGGACAAGGCTTGACAGCAGGGCGGGCGCGCCATCCGTGGCGCGCCCGCTGTCGTTGCACGCACGTCAGTTGATGCGGAACCGGCCGGGCCCGCCGGTCGCCGGCAGGTAGCTGCGGGTACCCACTTCCCGAAGGTGCCGGACCAGTGCGGCCTCGGCCTGCCGGGCTTCCTCCCAGTCGGTGCGGCCGAAGCGGAAAGCCCGTTCATCGCAGCCACGCATGGCCGCTTCCAGCCGCCTCAGCCGGCGGTAGTCCAGGTAATCGATCACCTCGGTGCCGATCCCGGACCAGGCGGCTTCCACCACGATGGCGTCGTCCAGGCGCCCGAGCACCGGCAGGCGGTCGGGGATCAGGTCCGCGTGGTCGCGCAGATAGTCGCTGACCACATGGGCCGGGTCCGCAGCGCGTTCGAGCAGGTCCCAGCCCGGATCGCCGAGCATCAGCCTGATCGCGGCTGCGTCGCGCATGTGGGTGAGGATCCAGGCAGGCACAGCCGTCGCATCCTGGCGCGGACTGACTGCACGGCTGAACGAGGCGATCTGGTCCTCATCCAGGGGCGCGGTCCCGAGCCGCTCCAGCACCCGGTTGAACGCCGCGACGGCCTCGGGCCGCAGGGCGTGTCCGCCGACATGGAAGCGGCGGTGCGGCCGCACCGGGGAGAGCGGGAGGACGGCGTTGGCGAAGGTGGCGTTCATGGCGGTCTCCTGTGGGGCGCGCCCCATCGGCGCATGGCCAGATTCGGTGCGGGCCGGCGTTAAGTCATGAAGTAACCCCGACGCTTGCATGAGCGAATGCGGAGGGAACCGTGAGGCCGTGAGGAAAAGGCGATGGCGCCGCACTCAGGCGGTCCTGGCAACCCGCCGGAGCGGTATTTCCGCTTCGGAGACGTGGAGGTCGACACCGTCGGCCACATCCTGACCCGCGCCGGCGTACCGCAACAGATCGAGCCCAAGGCATTCGCCGTCCTGCTGGCCCTGCTTGAGCATCCCGGCGAACTGGTCTCCCGGGACGAGCTGCTGGACTCGGTCTGGGGCCACCGCCACGTGACCCCGGGCGTGCTCACCCGGGCGATCGCCCAGCTCCGGGCGGTGCTGGGGGATGACCACCACCACCCGCGCTACATCCAGACCCGCCATGCCCTGGGATATGCCTTCATCGGCGAGCTGGAACCTCCGTCCGGGGACCGCAGGCGCCACGAAGGGCCGCAGTGGGCCGGGTCCGGGCCGGGTCCGCCCTCCCACGGGCCGGACGGTGAAGTCCCTTCCCACGGCCCGGCGGGCGCCGGCGAGGCTGTGGCGCTGGAAGGGAGGGGCGGTCCCCTGGCCCCGGAGGAAGCAGCCCCGTCAAGGCTGTCGGCCTGGGCCCTGCCGGTGGCGGTCGGGGTGCTGCTTGCCGGCCTGTTGCTGTGGGCCGGCCAGCGCGACGCGGCGCTGGGCCCGGCCGAAGCCTCGGTGGCGGTCCTCCCGTTCACCAGCCTGGGCAGCGATCGGGACCAGGACTTCTTCGCCGAGGGGCTGGCCGTGGAGATGCACGACGCGCTGGCCGGGGTCGAGGGCCTGCGCGTGGCCGCCCGGATCCCCGCGTCCGCCGCGGCGAAGCTGGACACCGACGTAAGGACCCTGGGAAGGACGCTGGGTGTGGCCACTGTCCTGGATGCAAGCGTCCGGCGGGACGGGGACCGGGTGCGGATCAACGCCCGGCTTTCCGACTGCAACACCGGATTCACCCTGTGGAGCCGCAGTTTCGACCGGCAGGTGGGGGATGTCTTCGACACCCAGGCCGAGATCGCCGCGCTGGTCGTGGAGTCGTTGCTCGGGGCGCTGCCGCAGCCGCGTGAAGAGGCCCTCGCCCGGCGCCTGGCCCCCACCCGCAACGCGTCCGCGTTCGACGCCTACCTGCGGGGCATGCAGCAGCTGCGCCTGGCCGCCAGCGACTCCGAAGCCCTGGATTCGGCGATCCAGTGGTTTGACCGCGCGCTGGAGGAGGACAGCGGGTTCTTCCGCGCCCAGGCCGGCATCTGCCGCTCGGAACTCGCGCGGTTCGACGCGATGCAGGATGCCCGGGCGTTCCGCAACGCGCAGACCGCGTGTGCCCTTGCAAGGGAAATGGCGCCGGGCTCCAGCGAGGTCGACCTGGCCCTGGGCGACCTGCACCGCCTCAGCGGTGACGCCGGACAGGCGATGGCGTTCTACGCCAAGGCGCGGCGCGACCCGGCGCGGGCACCGGAGGCCCTGGTCGGGATGGCCCAGCTGCATGCGGCGCGCGGGGAACACGAACGCGCCGCCGCGTATTTCCACGAGGCCATCGAGATCAGCCCGGGCAACGCTTCGATCCATGGATTCCTCGGGCTGGAGCAGTACCGCGCCGGCAACCTTGACGGCGCGATCACCGCGTTCCGGCGTGCGGTGGAACTGGAGCCCGGCTCGGCCGAACTGTGGAGCAGCCTGGGCGGCGTCTACCTCGCCGCCGGGCTCAACCGGGAGGCGGCGCTCGCATTCGAACGCTCGCTCGCGATCCGTCCCACGGCGGCGGTGCTGAGCAACTATGCAGAGATCAAGCAGCAGCACGGCGATTACGCGGCGGCGGTCACCCTGCTGCGGCGGGCGCTGGAACTCGACTCGGGGAACCCCGTGTTCTGGGGCAATCTGGGCGATGCGCTGCTGGGTGACCCGGTGACGGCGGGCCAGGCCCCGGACGCCCATGAGAAAGCGGCGCGGCTGGCCGGCGAGTACCTCGAGATCAATCCCGACGACGCCACCATGGCCGCCGCCACCGGCTGGTACCTGGTGAACTCCGGGCAGCGCGAACGGGCCCTGGAGATGGTGGAACGCGCGGGACGGCTCGGGGCCGGCCGCGCCGAGGTCGGGGTCATGAACGCGAAGACGATGGCGGCGCTGGGCGATAACGCGGCCGCGTTGCACTGGATCGGGGTGGCCCGCCGGTCGGGCGTGCCCGAATCACGCATCCGCGCCGATCCCGGCCTCCGCCGGGTGCTTGAAGACCAACTGGCGGAAGGGCCGGCACGAGATGGGACCGAACCCGTCCATCCCGGGCGGGAAGGCACGACGGAGCAGGCAGATGAGCAGGAAAAACAGACCGGGCAGCCGCACCCATGATCCGCGGCACGTCGGAAACGTGGACTTCTCCCGGCACGTCAAGGGCGGGGGTGCCCCGGCCGACGAAGGGGGCACGCCGCCGGCCCCTGAACCGGGAGGGGGCGAGAGCCAGATGCCGGTGGTCGTGGGTCCCTCCCGGCCAAGGCCGAACCAGGACCAGTCCTAGGCCAGCGCGAGCGACATCTGCACCGGCATGAAGCTGCGCCGGTGTACCGGGCAGGGGCCGTGTTCCTCGAGGGCCGCGAGATGCTCGCGGCTGGCGTAGCCCTTGTGCCTGTCGAAACCGTACTGCGGATACTTCAGGTGCAGCTCGCGCATGTGGCGATCGCGCGAGACCTTGGCCAGGATTGAAGCGGCCATGATGGCCGGCTCCAGGCCGTCGCCCCCGACCACGGTCTCGGCGGGGCAGGGCAGGTCGCGGGGCATCTGGTTGCCGTCGATGCGTGCCATCTGCGCCGCTGGGTCGAGCGCGCGCAGGGCCCGGCACATGCCGGTGAGGGTGGCCTGGAGGATGTTGAGCCGGTCGATCTCGGCGCAGTCGACGAATTCGACCCGCCACGCGAGCGCGGCAGACAGGATCCGGGGGTACAGCGCCTCGCGCCTTGCTTCGGTCAGGCGCTTGGAGTCGTCAAGGCCGTCAAGGCCGTGGTCCGGGCGCAGGATCACCGCTGCCACCGCCACCGGGCCGGCCAGCGGCCCGCGCCCGGCTTCGTCCACGCCGGCCACCAGCAGCGTCATTGCCGCGCCACCAGCGCTTCGACCACGTCGGCGGCACGCGCGGACGCGTCGCGGCGCAGGTCCATGTGGATGTCGCGGAAGCGCGGCTCCAGCGCGGCCATCGCCTCCGGATCGCGCAGCCAGGCCAGCACCGCGTCGGCGAGCCGGTCGGGGGTGCAGTCCTCCTGGATCAGTTCGGGCACCACGCGTTCGCCGGCGAGCACGTTGGGCAGCGAATAGCGATCCGTGCGCAGCAGGCCGGCGGCGCGCACCAGCACCTCCGTGCCGCGGGCAACCTTGTAGCCCACCACCATCGGCCGCTTGGCCAGCAGCGCTTCCAGGGTGGCCGTCCCGGAGGCCAGCAGGACCACATCGGAGGCCACCATGGCCTCGCGCGCCTGGCCATCGATGACCGTGACCGCGCCGGGCGGGAAGCCCGACGAGGCCACCAGCGCATCGATCGCCTCACGGCATCCGGGATTGGCGGCCGGCACCACGATGCGCAGCCCTGGCACCTGGGTGGCCACCTGGCGGGCGGCCTGCAGGAACGGCTCCCCCAGGCGGCCGATCTCGGCCAAGCGCGAACCCGGAAGCACCGCCAGCACGGTGCCATCGCGCGGCAGTTCCAGACGCATCCGCGCGGCCCGCTGGTCGGGGTTGAGCGGCATCTGGTCGGCCATCGGGTGGCCAACGAAGCGCGCATCCACCCCGTGGGCGGCGTAGATATCCGGTTCCATCGGGAACAGGCACAGGACCCGGTCGGCGCTGCGACCGATGGTGCGCGCGCGGCCGCTGCGCCAGGCCCATACCGAAGGGCTGACGTAATGCACCGTGCGCACACCACGGCGCTTGAGCTGCCGCTCCAGGCCGAGGTTGAAGTCGGGTGCATCGATGCCGATGAACGCGTCCGGCTGCCACTGCAGCAGGCGCCGTCGCAGCCGCGAGCGCAATGCCAGCAGCCGCGGTAGATGGGAGATCACCTCGCTGAGCCCCATCACCGCCAGCTCCGAGGCATCGTGCCAGGCGTCCAGGCCGGCGCAGCGCATCGCCGCCCCGCCCACGCCGGCGAACAGGGCGTCGGGAAAGCGCTGGGAAAGCTCGCCCACCAGGCCCGCGCCCAGCTGGTCGCCCGACGCTTCGCCGGCCACCAGCGCGAATCGCAGTGGGCGGTCCGGGGCGGGGGTCATCGCAGCAGGGCGCGCTGGCCGGATTCGATGAACTCCAGCATTTCGCGCACGTCGTCGCTTTCGCCGGCGATTTCGGCCAGGCGCTCGCGCGCCTGCGCCAGCTCCGCGCCGGACATGTACAGGGCGCGGTAGGCGCGCTTGATGGCGGCGGTGCGCCCGGCATCGAAGCCGCGGCGCTTGAGCCCTTCGCTGTTGATGCCGCGCGGGCGCCCGTAGCCGTCCTGGGCAACCATGAGGAACGGCGGCACGTCGCCGTTGACGAACGCGCCCATGCCGATGAAGGCATGCTTGCCGATGCGGCAGAACTGGTGGATGCCGGCGAACCCGCTGAGGATCACGTAGTCGCCGATCTCCACGTGCCCGGCCAGGGTGGCATTGTTGGAAAAGATGCAGTGGCTGCCCACCAGGCAGTCGTGGGCGATGTGGGTATAGGCGAGCAGCCAGTTGTCGTCGCCGATGCGGGTCAGGCCGCCGCCTCCGCCGGTGCCACGGTTGATCGTGGTGAATTCGCGGATGACGTTGCCATTGCCGATATCCAGGCGCACCGTCTCCCCGCCGTACTTCTTGTCCTGCGGGTCCCCGCCGATCGCGGCGTGGCCGTGCACGACGTTGTCGCGACCGATGCGGGTGGGGCCCTGGATGCTGCAGTGCGGCCCGATGCGGGTGCCGTCGCCGATTTCCACGTCCGGGCCGATGATGGTGAACGCCCCGACGCTGACGCCGCTGCCCAGCCGTGCCGACGGATCGATCACCGCGGTCGGATGCACCTGGCCGCCGGCTTCCATGTCAGGCAACCACCTCCGCGCACAGGATCTCCGCGCAGGCCACCTCCCTGCCGTCCACGCTTGCGGTGCCGGCATACAGGGTCATGTTGCGGATCTCGCGGCGGATCTCCACGTCCAGGTCCAGCCGGTCACCCGGGACCACCATGCTGGAGAACCGCGCCTTGTCGACCTTGACCAGGTAGGACACCCGGCCGCTGGTGTCAGCGCCGGTGCCGCGGCTGAGGTGGCTGAGGAGGCCCCCGGCCTGGGCCAGCGATTCGATCACCAGCACCCCGGGCATCACCGGCTGCGCGGGAAAGTGGCCCTGGAAGAACTGCTCGTTGCCGCTCACCGCCTTGTAGCAGCGGATGCGCTTGCCAAGTTCCGCCTCGACCACCCGGTCGACCAGCAGGAACGGATAGCGGTGCGGCAACAGGGCCCGGATCGCGGTGATGTCCATCGGCATCGATGGCGGTGTCTTGCTCATTCCCCTTCCTTTTCCAATGCGCTGATGCGGCGCGCGAGCGTGTCCAGCTGGCGGATGCGGACCGCGTTGCGTCGCCAGTCGCGCGCCGGCGTGGCCGGTATGCCCGAAGCATACTCGCCCGGTTCGGTGATCGAGTGGGAGACCATGCTCTTGGCCATCACCGTGACGCGGTCGCAGATCTCCAGGTGACCGGCCACGCCCACCTGCCCGGCAAGCATGCAATAGCGGCCGATCCGGGTGCTGCCGGCGATGCCCACGCAGCCGGCCATCGCGGTGTGGGCGCCGACGTGCACGTTGTGGGCGATCTGGATCAGGTTGTCCAGGCGCACGTTGTCTTCCAGCACGGTGTCATCGATGGCGCCGCGATCGATGGTGGTGTTGGCACCGATCTCGCAGTCATCGCCGATGCGCACGCCGCCAAGCTGCGGCACCTTGATCCACTGGCCGTCCTCCATCGCCAGCCCGAAGCCGTCGGCACCGAGCACCGCGCCCGGGTGCACCACCGTCCGCGCGCCGATGCGCACCCGGCGCACCAGGCTGACGCGGGCGACCAGTTCGGTGCCTTCGCCGATTTCGCAGTCTTCGCCGATGGTGCAGCCGGGGCCGATGACGGCGCCCCGGGCCACCTTCGTGCGCGGGCCGATGGTGGAGAGCGGGCCGACGTGGGCACCCGGGTCCACCTGCGCGGAGGGATCAACCACCGCGCTGGGATGGATGCCGGGATCGGCCGCCTCGCGGACCTCGAACAGGGACGCCGCCTTGGCGTACGCCACGTACGGATCCCTGGCGATGAGGACGGTGCCCTCGCGGTTGCCGGCCTCTGATCCGGTGACGATGACCGCGCCGGCCCCGGTGGTGGCGAGCTCGCCGCGATAGCGCGGATTGGCGAGGAAGCTGAGCTGCCCCGGACCGGCCGCGGCGAGGCTCGCCACGCCGGTCAGGCGCACGTCGCCGTCGCCGCGCAGCTCCAGGCCAAGCCGGTCCGCAATCTGGCCGGCGGTGTAGGTTCTGCCCATGCCTGACCCCCGAACGCGGCGCGCGGTCAGAACGCGCCGCCGAAAGTGAACTGCAGCCGCTCGACCTCGTCGCCGCGGCGGATCAGGTCGCCGGAACCGCCGAACACGTCATCCTTCTTGCGGATGGGGTACGCATAGCTGATCGAGATCGGGCCCACCGGTGCGCGCCACATCAGCGCGATGCCGGCCGAGGCGCGGAAATCCTTGGTGTCGAAGGCGTCGGCGTCGGCGAACACGGTGCCGAAATCGACGAACGCCGAGACGCGCGCCGCCGGCGAGTCCAGCAGGGTCGGGAAATACATCTCCAGCGAGCCCACGGTCTTGAGCGAGCCACCCAGCGGCTGCAGGTAGTTGCTGCCCCCCACGGCTTCCCGGGGGCCCAGGGTGTTGTCGCGGAAGCCACGCACCGAGCGCGGGCCGCCGGCGTAGAAGTTCTCGTAGAACGGCAGCCCGCTGGCGCGCAGGGTCCGCACGTAGTCAGCGGCGTCGGGCGTGCACGGGTCCGTGGGCGGCGGCGGCAGCGGGAACGGGTTGTCGTCGGTCGGCGGCGGCGGCGGGATGTAGCACACGTCGCGCACCACGTCGCTGCCGTAGCTGTCGCCGTAGCCGACCTCTGCGCGCGTGTTCAGCACCAGCGTGCGGTGCAGCGGCCAGTACTTGGAGAACTCGTAGTTGAGCTTGTAGTACTCGGCGGTGGAGCCGGGCATGGTGACCTCGGCCGCAATGCGCTGGAAGGTGCCGCGCGTGGGCTGCAGGTAATCGTTGCGGGTATCGCGCGCCCAGCCCAGCTCCGTGCGCCAGGCGTGGAAGGTGCGCGAGCCGAACGCGTCGATGTAATCGACGATGGAATCCGGGGTGGCGCCGCGCCAGGCGTGGATCTCGTTGCGGTCCAGCCCGAACAGCACCGAGAAGCTGTCGTGCTCGGTGATCGGGACGCCGAAGAAGAACTGCCCGGCGGCGCTGGTGGACGAGTACTGGGCGGTGTTGAACTCGGAGTTGTCGAATTCGCGCCACCACAGGTTGTAGCCCATCGACAGCCCCTCATCGGTGAAATAGGGGTTGACGTAGGAGAACGCGTAGCGCTGCAGGTACAGGTTGCGGCTGGCCTCGATCGAAACCCGGTTACCGCGGCCCAGGAAGTTGTTCTGCGACAGCTGGATCGAGGTGGTCACGCCGGCCAGCTGCGAATAGCCCAGGCCGAACACGAAGCTGCCGGACGCCGTCTCGGCGACGTTGACGATCACGTCGACCTGGTCGGGCGTGCCCGGCACCGGCTCGGTTTCCACGCTCACGCTGCCGGACTCGAAGAAGCCCAGCCGCTGCAGGCGCACCCGCGAGCGGTCCAGGGCGGCCTGCGAGTACCAGGAGCCCTCGAACTGGCGCATCTCGCGGCGCAGCACCTCGTCGGCGGTGCGGGTGTTGCCACGGAAGACGATGCGGCGCACGTTCACGCGCGGCCCGGGCACCACCTGCATGTTGATCTTGACCGTGCGGTCCTCGCGGTTGACCTCCGGCACCGGGTTCACCTGGGCGAAGGCGTAGCCGATGTTGCTGAGCGTGGCGATGATGGCGTCGGTGCTCAGCTCAAGCAGTGCGCGCGAGAAGGTCTGGCCTTCGCGGATGAACAGCCGCTGCTCGATCTCTTCCACCGGCAGCACGGTGTCGCCGGTGATCTCGACGCCCGACAGGGTGTACACCTCGCCCTCGGAAATGCCGGCGGTGATGTACATGTCCTGGCGGTCCGGGCTGATCGCGACCTGGATGCTGTCCTCGCTGAAATCCAGGTGCCCGCGGTCGAGGTAGAAGTTGTGCAGCTTCTCCCGGTCGCCGTCCAGCTTCTCGCGCGAGTACTGGTCGTCGCGGCGGTACCAGCTCAGCCAGTTGGTGGTGTCCGACTCCCAGTTCTCGCGCAGCTGGTCCTCGTCGTAAAGCTCGTTGCCGACGATGTTGATGTGGCGGATCTTCGCCGCCGAGCCCTCGTCGATGGTGATGGTGACGTTGACCCGGTTGCGGTCCAGGTTGGAGACCGTGGGCGTGATCTGGACGTTGTACTTGCCGCGGTTGTTGTACTGGCGGGTCAGCTCCTGGGTGACGCGGTCAAGCGCCAGGCGGTCGAAGGTGTCGCCTTCGGCCAGGCCGATCTCGCGCAGGCCCTGCATCAGGTCCTCGGTCTTGATGTCCTTGTTGCCGGTGAGGGTCAGGGTGTTGATCGCCGGGCGCTCGGTGACGCTCACCACCAGGATGTCGCCCTGGCGGCCGATCGCCACGTCCTCGAAGAAGCCGGTGCGGTAGAGGGCGCGGATCGCCTCGCCCACGCGGGTCTGGTCGACCCGGTCGCCGCGCTCGATCGGCAGGTAGGTGAACACGGTGCCGGCACCGATGCGCTGCAGGCCGTCGACGCGGATGTCGCTGACGGTGAAGGCGCTGCTGGCAGGGGCCTGGGGAGCCGCCGCAGCGGGCATCTCCTGGGCGTCCTGGGCCACGGCCGGGGAGACGAGCGCCGCCGCAAGGGCAAGGGCGAGCAGGTGGCGGCTGGGATATCGCGTCATCTATTGCGTCCGTCTCGGTTCCGCCGGCGCGCCGGCGCTGGCGCGCAGCGGCGGCGGTGGCGTGGGTGGTTAGCGTTGGATCAGTTGCAGGATGTCGTTGTAGAACGCCAGCCCCATGAGGCCGGCGAGCAGGGCCAGGCCGACATACTGCCCGGCGGCCATGGCACGATCGCTTAACGGGCTGCCTTTGACCAACTCGATAAGGTAATACAGGAGGTGTCCGCCATCCAAGAGCGGGATGGGGAGCAGGTTGAGGATCGCCAGGCTCAGCGACAGCAGGGCGAGGATGGTGAGGTACCACGCCGGGCCCTGGCTGGCATAGGCATTCGTGGCCCGTGCGATGGTGATGGGCCCGGCCACCGTGTTCTCCAAGGCCACCTTGCCGCTGAAGGCGCGGCCGATCATTCCGAACAGCTGGCCGGTGAGATGCGCGGTCTCGCGCAGCGCGGCCGGCACGGCGGCCACCGGCCCGTAGCGCTGGAGGGCGTCGCGCGGCGGTGCCTGGCTGCGGTCGGACTCGATGCCCAGCATCCAGAATTCTCCGCGGGCCGGGTCCTCCACCCGCTCGGGGCGGATTTCAAGCGCCAGCCGCTCGCCGTCGCGCTCGACCTCGATCATGCCCATGCCGCCGGATTCGCCGAGCGCCTGCACCAGGGGCCCGATCTGCTCGAAGCTCTCCACCGGCTGGCCGTCCACCGCGGTGACGCGGTCCCCGGCGGCCAGCACGCCGTCGGCGGGCGTGCCCTCGCGCACCGCGCCCACCACCGGCGGCGCCAGGAAGTGGCGCGGGAGCAGGCCGATGGAAGGCAGCAGCATGCGGTCGTCGAGGTCCGCCGGCAACCGGGACAGCGGCAGCATGCGGGTGCGCTGGTCGCCGCGCGCATCGGTCACCTCGAGGCGGACATCGCTGCGGTCCAGGGCGGCCGGCAGCAGCGCCATCTGCACCTCGTTCCAGGTGGGTGTCCGGCGCTCACCCACTGCATTGATGGTGTCGCCGCGCTGCAGCCCGGCCTCGGCGGCCACGGCTTCGGCCAGGCCCACCACGGGCGCATAGTCGGGCCGGCCGATGACGAACATGGCCCACAGCAGCATCACGCACAGGACCAGGTTGGCCAGCGGGCCCGCGACCACGATCGCGATCCGCTGCCACACCGTCTTGCGGTTGAAGGCCTGGCCGGCCTGTTCTTCCACCACCGGGGCTTCGCGCTCGTCGAGCATCTTCACGTAGCCGCCCAGCGGGATCGCCGCGATCACCCACTCGGTGCCGTCGCGGCCGCGGCGCGTCCACAGCGGCTTGCCGAAGCCGATGGAGAAGCGCAGCACCTTGACCCCGTTGCGCCGGGCCACCCAGTAATGGCCGAACTCGTGGAAGGTCACGAGCACGCCCAGGCTGACGATCAGCCACCAGACCGAACCGAGGAAGCCTGTCATCGCGAAACCACGGGGGCGCGGGGGAGGGGCAGTGGAGCGGACATCAGCGTGCAGCGTACCGGGGCAGGGCCTCGCGCGCGAGCCTGCGCGCGTGGGCATCGGCCTCGCGCAGCGCTTCCAGCGATCCGGCCGCCGCGGCCGGACACGCGGCCAGGGTATCGGCCACGATCGCGGCGATGTCCAGGAAACCGATGCGGCGCTGCAGGAACGCATCGACCGCGACTTCGTTGGCCGCGTTCAGCGTGCCCGGCGCGGTGCCGCCGGCTTCCAGCGCCTGTCGCGCCAGCGCCAGGCAGGGGAAAGTCTCCAGGTCGGGCTGCTCGAACTCCAGCCGACCGTGCTCCAGCAGGTCCAGCCCGGACACGCCCGAATCGATCCGCTCCGGCCAGCCCAGGCCCACCGCCAGCGCGGTGCGCATGTCCGGCAGGCCCATCTGGGCCAGGGTGGAGCCGTCCTGGAACTCCACCAGCGCGTGCACCAGGCTCTGCGGGTGGACCAGCACGTCGATCCGGCCGGCAGGCAGGCCGAACAGGTGATGGGCCTCGATCACCTCCAGGCCCTTGTTCATGAGCGTGGCGGAGTCGACCGAGATCTTCGGCCCCATCGACCACTTGGGGTGGGCCACCGCCTGCTCCGGTGTCGCCGAGGCCAGCTCCGCGCGCGCCCGGCCACGGAACGGCCCGCCCGAGGCGGTGAGGATGATCCGGCGCACGCCCGGGCCCATGCGGCCGCCGGGCAGGCACTGGAAGACCGCGCTGTGCTCGCTGTCGATCGGAACCACGGCGGCGCCGGCCTCGCGCGCGGCGGACATCACCAGTTCGCCGGCCAGGACCAGCGATTCCTTGTTGGCCAGCAGCAGGCGCTTGCCGGCCCGGGCGGCGGCAAGCGTGGAATCCAGCCCGGCGGCACCGACGATCGCGGCCAGCACCGTGTCGCAGCAGTCGTCGGCCGCGAGCGCGGCGATGGCCTCGGGGCCGGCGTGCGCGCGGGTGTCCAGGCCGGCCGCGGCCAG
>JAAYXJ010000030.1 GCA_012515985.1 Gammaproteobacteria bacterium | reverse complement strand
GCATCTTCAGCGGCCGGCGCTGGCGCACCCAGGTGTATCCGCAGCTGCGCGACTTCATCGCCGCCCACACTCCCGCCAGCAACGGGAAGGCGGGCGCCAACGGCAAGGGCTGACGCGGGCCGCCATCTGGGCCCGCGCCTGGTTCAGGCGCCCGCGGAACTCTTGACCAGCAGGTGCTTGGCCAGCTGCCCGTGCAGGGTCCCGATGCCGCGGGCCAGGTGCAGCTGCCAGATGCTGCGTCCGCGCACGCTGTACAGCGGCCTGCGCGGCATCCGCTCGCCGAGCATCACCTCAACCAGCCGGCCCTCGACCAGCGAGAGGATCCGCACCGAGCCGAAGAACAGGATGATGAAGGGGATGCCGATGATCAGGACCGCGAAACCGATCGACATCGAGATGCCGGCGACCACCCACAGGAAGTAGAAGATGCCGGTGGCCAGTGCCAGCACCATGTAGAACAGCGCGGTGTAGGCGCGCGGGTCGGCGGCAACGCCGAAGAAGCGCCCCAGCACCGATTTGCGCTCGACCGGGCGCGGCGGACGCAGCGCCGTCTGCACCTTGACCTCGGTGTCTCGGTAGATGTCTGCCTCCCGGCCGCGGCGGGGCTCGGCTCCGGACGGGGGGGATGGCTTCGCTTCGCTCGCCGCTCCCCTGCTGCGAAAACCGGAGCGCTGGGTGGGGGTGCCCTCCAGCCGTAAGTAAAGGAGGAGGCCGGAGCGCAGCGCAGGCCGGGGGACATGGTGGCTGGAGGGCACCCCCACCCGGCGCCCCGCGTCGCATCACCGCTATTGATGGAAAGGCAGGCTGCAAAAATCCTTGGGCAACCGTTTCTGGGAGAATCGGCTGACCTCCGCTACAGGACATCCCGATGGCGCCCTGCAATCTGAAACTGCCCGCCCTGCTCGCCCTTGCCTGTGCTGTTGCCATCACTCCACTGGCGGCGGAAGAGCAGCGGGCGCTGACGATGGGAGAGTTGTTGGAGTCATCGGGCCCGGAAGACTGGCGCGAGCCCGATCCGGAGCACACGCTGTACCTGGACCTGGATGCGGGGCGGGTGGTGATCGAGCTGGCGCCCCAGTTCGCGCCCGCGCACGTGGAGAACCTGCGGGCCCTGGCGCGGGAACACTTCTGGGACGGACTGGCGATCTACCGCTCGCACGACAATTTCGTGGTGCAGTGGGGTGATCCGGAGGAAGGCGACGCGCGGCGGTCGATCGGCAGTGCGCGCGATGCGCTGCCGGCGGAGTTCGAGCGCGATGCGCAGGGGGTGGCGTTCACGCGGCTGCCGGATGACGACGGGTGGGCGCCGGAGGTGGGGTTCGCGTGGGGATTTCCCGCGGCCAGGGATCCGGCGGAAGGCGTCGCATGGCTGGCGCATTGCTACGGGATGGTCGGCGCGGGGCGCGGGATGGAAGCCGATTCGAGCATCGGGACCGAGCTGTACGCGGTGACGGGACAGTCGCCGCGGCAGCTTGACCGCAACATCACCCTGGTGGGGCGGGTGGTGTATGGGATCGAGCTGCTGAGCGCGATGCCGCGGGGGCCGGAACCGCTCGGGATCCACGCCGATCCGGAAAAGTTCACGCCGATCCGTTCGGTGCGGCTGGCTTCGGAGGTGCCGGTGGAAGAGCGCACCCGGGTGGAGGTGCTGCGGACGGACACGCCGCTGTTCGAGGCGGTGGTGGAGTCGCGGCGCAACCGGCGGGACGGTTGGTACCTGCGGCCGGCCGGGCACATCGACCTGTGCAACGTGCCACTGCCGGCGCGCGTCGTGGAAGGAGGCTGAAGCAGCGGCCGTTGCCATCACGGGGGCTTAGCCTTTGCCCACATAGCCTTCGGCTGCACCCCCACAGAGAGGACCCCGCATGGCCCTGTTGCGCATCCGCCTGACCGGCGACGAGGACGCCGTCCGCGGCATCATGAACCTGCTGCAAAGCGTCGACGGCATCGAGCACGTTGAAGAGGTGGACGACCTGATGCCGCACCTGGACGACGAGGACTCGAGCTCGGCCGGGCTGCACGATACGCGGGGGCCTGATTCCCACGAGATCGAGGTGGAGGTGCCGAACCCCTCCACCGCGCGCAAGGTCCGCGAGGCGGTGGAAGCGCTGGCGTTCGACCTGGACGCGGTGGTGGAGTTCGAGGAAGACGAAGCCTAGCGGACCCCTGCTCCCGCCCCCTGTGCCCTGGTGCGGCGACGCCTGCGCACCAGCCGTATCAGGGCGACGGCCACCGCCAGGACGAGCACCAGCGGCGCAAGGAAGGCCATCGTCCGGATGGTCCAGGCGGCGCCGGTCGAAAAGATGCCGGCGACATCACGCAGGGCCTGGCCGATTTCGCTGCGGCCGGCCTCGCCGGTGGGCGGCTGGAAGCTGAGGGTCAGCCGCTGGGTATCGATCCGGCGGCGGTACTGGGCGTCCTGGCGGGCGGCCGATTCGAGCTGGGCTTCGACCGCGGCAATGCGTTCGGACAGCGAGATCATGTCGCTCACGCTGAGGTCGGGCCGCTGCTGGAACTGCTGCAGGCGCTCCATCTCGCGCGCCAGCCGGTCGCGGGTGGCGGCGTTGTCGCGCACGGCCACCGCGAGGTCCTCGGCATGGGTGCTGCGGCTGCCCAGGCGCGCGCCGTCGCCGGCCAGGGCGATCATCGGTTCGACCCCTTCCGGCACGATGCGCAGTGTGGCGCTGGCGGATGGCCGCTCCCCGCCCTGCTGGTTGACGGCAAGCACGACGCAGGCGCCAAAGCGGGCGTCGGCACAGGCAGCCTGCACCTGCTCCAGACGCGCGGGGATTTCCCCGGCCGGCAACTGGATGCCGGCGTGGTGCTCATAGGCGAGCATGGCGGAAAGCCCGTGGTCGTCGTCGGCCGCCGTCGCCTGGGCGGCGAATCCGGCGCCCTTGGCCGGCGGCGCGGCGTCATGCACCACGGCCTCCCGCGATGCCTGCCCGCCGTCACTGCAGGCGCCAAGGCCCAGCGCCAGCAGCGCTCCGGCGAAGGCCATCAATCCCTTGTGCATGTCGATCTCCCTGGAAAGCGTTCGCCCCTGGATGGGCAGGATGGTGCAGGCGGGTGAAGACTAAACCAGCCGGCTCAGGGCCGCCTGCGCCGGCGCTCCAGCCACCAGAGCAGGGCCGAGGCCGCAAGCCAGGCCAGGAACCAGGGCCAGGACGGGCCGCGGCGGACTGGCAGCGCCGTACCGACGTCGCCACGCGATGCGCCTTCGCCAGCCATGGCCAGGGTGGCATTGCGCAGGTCCGCCGCGGCAACGCCAGGCGCAACGTCGGCCGCCCACACGTGGAAGGGCCAGGCACCGTCCCCCGACTGCAGCAGGTGCCAGCCTCCCGGCCCGGGCCAGTAGGCAGCGCAGCGGTCGGGGCCGGCGGCCGGGTCCACCAGCACCGACGTGCGCGAGCCGTCGGGGGCGATGACCGTCGCCTCGTCGGCGTCCAGCCCGCAGATGGTCATGCGCGTGCCCGCCCGCGCCTTCGGCCCGATGTGCGGCGCGGTGCGCCCGGCCGGACGCGCGAGCGTGGCCGCCGCTTCGGCCCACAGTTCGCCGTGGAGGTCGCCGCGGCCGGCCAGGACCAGGCGGTGGCTGTCGAGCAGGGTCCACACGCCGATCCGGCCGCGTCCGCGTGGCCTCCACCAGGCAAGGGGGCCCGGACGGTCCGCCCATGCCACGGCCACGGCGTCGGAAGACGCGGGCTGGACGTCCTGCCGGAGCAACGGTGGCGGCGGCTCCCCCGCAAGCGCCGCGTCGAACGGGGCATCGGCAGTTCCGGGGCCAAGCCGGGCGCGCAGGACGCCGGCGTCTTCCCCGTCCGGGAATTCCACCTCGGATGTCCCGCCATCGTCGCCAAGCGCCAGGCCCAGGTCGGCTAGCAGCGCCCGGGCGGATGCCGGCACTTCGCCTTCCAGCCGCACCAGCACGCCGGTGCCCGATTCCACGGCCTGCGCCAGGGCCCGCCGGCGCGCGGGACCCAGCGCGCCCAGCGCGCGCGTGTCGAGGATGACGAGATCGAACTCGCCCCAGGCTTCCGGCCCCGTCGGCGCAGGGCCGTCGCCGAGACCGACGCCGCGGCCCACGAAGACTTCCACGTCCAGCTCCAGGCCCGCGTCCTCCGCCCAGCGGCGCAGGTGGCGGAACTCCGGGCTGGGCGCCCCGGCGACCAGCATGACGCGCATTGGCGGCGGGTCGACGATGGTCAGCGGCAACGGGACCGCCTCGACAGGATCCCCCTCCGCGTCAATCACCTCCAGCCGGAACAGGACCGGACCGGGCAGCCGGGCGTAGCCCCGGAGATTGAATCCGCCAGCCCCCTCGATCACGGCGGCGTCCACCACCTGCCCCGCCGGATCCAGCAGCCGCACCTCTCCGCCGTGCAGTCCTTCCACGCGGCCGTGCACTCCAAAAGCGCCGCCGGGCGCCACGCGGTCCGGAAGATGCAGCGCGGCCAGGCCAGCGGCCGGCGGGGGCGGCTCGAAATCAATGGCCAGCCCTTCCGCCGCCTCCCGGTCGCGCGGCGGCAGGCCATGGCCAATCACCTGCAGGCGGGTGGTGCCGGGATGCTGGCGCCGGGCCGTGGCCAGGTCGGGCACGCGCCGGGTGCCTTCGGGAGCATCCGCGCCGGGCAGCGCGAGGACGGTTGCACCCACGGGCCGGGCCGGCGCTGCTTCCGCCCCTGCGGTGAACACCGTCAACGTGCCGCCTTGCACCGTGACCGCGGGCGGCACCAGAGTCAGGTACAACAGGCCGGCGCACAGGGGCTGCAGGAGCACCAGCGCAGCCATCCGCCAGCGCGGCCCGGGTACGCGACGGTGGCCGGCGGCGAGGCGCAGCCAAGCCAGGAGCACGGCGAGTCCGAGGATCAGGACGAGGATCGCTTCCGTGCTCACCGCTCCTCCTCCTGCAGCGCCTCAAGGTAACGGCCGCCCGCATCGCCCTCCTCCGGGGACCGGAGCGCGGGCCTGGCCGCTGGGCGTGCCAGCACGGTCCAGATCCCGGCCCGGAGGCGGCTCCGGCAGGGCTGGCAGCCAGGATCGTTGCGAACGGCGTCGAGGGCGGCGACGAGCTCCAGGGGATCGTCGAGCCGGCCCTGGTTGCGCCCGAGCCAATGTTCCAGCGCGTCCACGTCGAGCGCCCCGGCTCCAGGATCACCGGCCAGCGCCCGCCACGCCTGCACGAGCTCGTCATCCTGCGCAGGCGAATTCGAGGGGGGCAGTGGCCGGCGGCCGATCCCGTCGCGGTCGCCGCCCAGGCGCCGGCTTTCGTCAATCGGGGGCAGTTGCGAGCCCGTGCGGGCAAGGTAGATGCGGTCCGCCTCGCGCACCTGCTGGATGAACTGCAGGGCACGGTAGGCGAACGGCAGCGCCCGGGCCGGATCCCCCTGGCGCAGGGCCAGCTCGGACTGCCACATCTCGCCCAGGGCGCGCCGCAGGGTTTCACGGGTGCGCGGGGAGAGCAGGGTCGCGGCGCCCGGCAGGTCATGCAGGTGCGCGTACTCCTCCAGCACGCCGTCCATGCTGCCGAAGGCGGCGGTCTCGCGCGGCTGCAGACCGTCTTCGTGGTCATGGTCATGCAGGTCCAGAACCCGTGTGCGCGCGCGATCCGGCCCGGATTCCCCGCCCTGCTCCGCCGGAGCCGTCGGGGCCTGCCCGAAGTCGTCGATCGGCAGCGTGGTCGGCGGCGGCGCTGCGTCGTCCACAGGTGGCGGGGCCGGGCCGTCCTCGGCTTCCTCGCCCATGAACTGCCCGTAGCGCAGGCGCAGCACCCGCTGGTCGACGCCCAGGGCGTCGGACCGGGCGAGGAAGCGCTCCGGCTCCAGCGCCGGCCGTTCTTCCAGCAGCGCTTCGGCGTCGATGATGATCTGCCGCTGGCTGCGGAAGTACGCGGGCAACACCTCACGCGCCAGGGCGTCCAGGCCGTCCACATCAGGCGGTGGCGGGGCCGGCCAGCGCAGGATCAGGCTTGGGCTGCGGGCGAATTGCGGCCGCGGTGCGCGGTTGTCCCGCACCTCCAGCCGCGCCACCAGGTCCTCGCCCTGGGCGATGCCCAGGCCGATGGGATCAAGCGTCACCTCGAAGCGGCGGCGCGTCGCGGGCCCGCTGCCGCGCACGCTGCGGCTGCTTTCGGCGAAGGTGATGTTCTCGCCGGTCCCTTTGGCCAGGGTGATGTGCAGGCGCGCATCGGCGGCCACCCCGTAGTCATCCGTGGCTTCAAATTCCAGCGTCCATCGCCGCTGGCCCGCGCTCATCGTGCTCAGGCTCTGCGCCGGCGCGACGACGCGGACCCTGGGCGGCTCGTCCGCAATTGCATCCAGCCGCTGCAGCGGAGGAGCCGATTCGGCCGGTGCGCCTTCCGGAACGATCCGGTAGAGGGTCGATGCATCCAGCCGGTGCGACGCGCTCCAGCCGCCTTCGCCCTGTTCCAGCGCCAAGGCGCTGCCGTCATGGAACCGGAGTGCCGCGGCGGCCGGCTGCGGATCGAAGCGCAGCGTCCAGACCAACTGCGAGCCGGCCGGCGCCTGGGCGTCCAGCGCCTCGGCCTCGTAGGCTTCCAGGCCGGTATAGGCCGGCGGCTGGATCTGCAGCTTCCAGCGCTGCAGCTGCGGCGCGCCGGCGCTGTGCCGCGCGGTCGGCGCGGCGCGCATGCCATCGCCATCGACGGCCTGCGGCCATAGCACCGCAAGGGCAATGGCCAGCAGCGACAGGCCGCAGGACAGGGCGATGCGCCGGCGCGGCCAGTCCGGCCGCAGGTCCGGCATGGGCGCGTCGGCCACGCGGCGGCGCAGCCGCTCGCGCTGCAGCCGCTGCAGTGCGGAGATGTCGCTGCGATGGGCGAACAGCAGCGCTGCGCTGTCCTCCATGTCCGGGCGGGTGGCATCCAGCCGCCCGGCCAGCCAGCGAACGCCGATCGGGCGTGCGCGCAGCACAATGAAGACGGCCGCCACCGCCAGCCCCGCGATGCCGAGCATGGCGGCGGCCCCGGAAGCACCCATCCGGGCGAGCACGACCACCAGCGCGACCACCGGCGGCAGCGCGACCAGCGCCGAGGCGAGCACCACCCGCAGGCGTGCGGCGCGCAGGGTTGATCGCAGGCGCAGGGCGGCGCTCATCCGGTCCGCTCCCGGCGCGGCCCCGTCGCAACCCAGCGCTCAACCAGCAGGACCAGCGCGATCAGCAGCGCCAGCCAGGGCCGCAGGTCAAGCGGCGCCGGCGGCCAGGCCGGCGCGCCCGCCTGCGGCGCGTGATCCACCGCGGCGACGCTGCCCGGCGCCGGGGGCCGGCCTTCCAGCACCGCGCGCAGCTGCGCGGGGAAATCCGCCTCCAGCAATTCCGGCATTGCGGCAGGCTGCAGGGGCCGGGTGAAGCGCAGCAGCCGGCCGCGTCCGAGCCTGCCGCCTTCCACCAGCGGCTCGCCGGTCGCGCTGGTCCACACCGGCACCGTGGCAACGGGTGCGGGCGCTTCCGTGCCGGCGGCCAGCAGCGCCGTGCCTCCGGCCTCCACCCACTCGATCACCTGCGCCGGCAGCTGCCCAGCCTGCAACCACAGCAGGGGGGCGTCGCCGGTGACCGGTGACTGCGGAGCCGCCAGCTGGAAGGTCGCGTCCGACAGGCCGTCCGCGCCGTGCCAGGCGAGCGCCGCCGCGCGCAGATAGCGCAGCGGCCCGTCTGCGTCGGTGCCGACCCGCACCTGCAGCGCCGGCGGCTCGGGGTCGAACGGCGCGCGCGCCTCCATGGCACCGGGCAACACCCGCCACGCCACCCCGCGCGACAGCACCGGCCGCTGCGCATCCATGCCCTCCAGCCGCGCCGGAACGGCCACCACCAGTTCCGCACCGGGCGGCAGCTGCGAATCCAGCTCGCGCAGGAGGCTGGCCACCGGCACCGGCCCGGTGGGTGCCGGCAGCGCGAGCTCCGGGAAACCGGGCGCCAGCCAGACCAGTGAATCCATGCCTTCACCCAGCGCCTGCGCCGGACCGGCCTCCACGCCGGGCACCACCGCAAGCACCCGGCTTGGCTCTCCCTCCCCCACGAGGGCCGGCCGCGCCAGCCACAGCGCCAGCAGCCCGACCAGCAGCAGCCGCAGCGCCAGCAGCAGGATCTCCTCGAAACGGATCCGGCGCTGCGGCCGTGCCTGACTGCGCAGCCAGCGCAGGGCG
>JAAYXJ010000211.1 GCA_012515985.1 Gammaproteobacteria bacterium | reverse complement strand
GCCCTGTTCTGGATGTGGATCACCGGCCTGGTCGGCATGGCCACCAAGTACTCGGAAGGCCTGCTGGGCGTGAAGTACCGGCAGGTGGACGCCAAGGGCGAGCAGAGCGGCGGGCCGATGTACTACCTGACCAACGGCGTCGGCGGGCGCTGGGGCAAGGCCCTGGGCGTGGCCTTTGCGCTGTTCGGGGCGATCGCCGCGTTCGGCATCGGCAACATGGTCCAGGCCAACACCGCGGCCGGCCAGCTTGAGGCCACCTGGGACATCTCCCCGGCCTGGAGCGGACTGGTGCTGGCTGTGTGTGCGGCCGCCGTGATCCTGGGCGGCATCAAGAGCATCGCGCGCTTTGCCGCGGGCGTGGTGCCGCTGATGTGCGTGCTGTTCATCCTCGCCAACCTGCTGGTTCTGGTGGTGTTCGCCGAACGGCTGCCGGCAGCGCTGGCAATGGTGTTCACCGACGCCTTCAGCGGCACCTCGGCCGCGGGCGGGTTCGCCGGATCGGCGGTGATCCTGGCGGTGCAGATGGGCGTGGCGCGCGGCATCTTCTCCAACGAGTCCGGATTGGGCACCGGCGCGATCGCCGCGGCGTCGGCGATCACCGACCAGCCTGTTCGCCAGGCCATGGTGTCGATGACGCAAACCTTCATCGACACCCTGATCATGGTCACCTTGACTGCGCTGACCATCATCGTCACCGGCGCCTGGATGCAGGAAGGGCTGGCCGGCGCGCCGATGACGGCATGGGCGGTGGAGCAGGCGGTCGGGGGCGGCTGGGGCAATGTGATGGTTGCGCTTGGCGTGCTCGTCTTTTCCTTCACCACCCTGCTGGGCTGGTGCTACTACGGCGAGCGCTGCATCGAGATGCTGGTTGGCCGGCGCGGGGTGCTGCCCTACCGGATCGCATTCTCGCTGGTGGTGTACGTGGGCGCGGTGCTGTCGCTGGAGATGGTGTGGACCTTCTCCGACATCGCCAACGGCCTGATGGCCCTGCCCAACCTGATCGGCCTGCTGCTGCTTTCGGGCGTGGTGGCCAACGAGACCCGCAAATACTTCGCCAACCCCGAGTGGCGCCAGGCGGAGTAGCCGCGCGGGCGCGGAGTACTAGCGGAGCTGGCTGTCCTTGCTGCCGCGGCGGTTGTAACCGCTCTGCGCCTGTTCCTCGGCGTCCTTTTCTTCCTGACAGGCCACGCACAGGCGGACCCCCGGCACCGCCTCGCGGCGCGCTTCCGGGATCGGG
The DNA here is from genome assembly GCA_012515985.1 of Gammaproteobacteria bacterium. Lineage (GTDB taxonomy): Bacteria > Pseudomonadota > Gammaproteobacteria > Xanthomonadales > Xanthomonadaceae > Luteimonas. The sequence continues at coordinate 1,399 of JAAYXJ010000211.1, read as the reverse complement.
GCATCGCATTCCTCGCAGTGCGTCAGCCCGGGCCCCTGCCGGAGCCGGCTGCGCGCACGCTTGATGCCGTCTTCCACGGTGGCGTCGATCTGGTCCTGGACCGCACCGTCGCCTGCCCAACCGGTTGCCATTGCTTGCCTCCATAAAAACCTGGAACCGTCGCGGCACAGGCCGCACCATCCCTCAATATCGGGTCGGATTGCCCCCCGGACAAGTCCCGGCCATCCGGATCGGTTAGGCTTCCTTCCTGTCTCCAGCCCCATCTGTCTGAGCCTCATGCTGCGATCGGCCCTTTTCTGCGCCCTGTTCATCCTCGCCACCGGTCCGTCCCTGGCGAGCAGCTTTGCCGGGACCACGGCGGGCTCCGCCGCCGGCGGATCTTCGGCGTCGACCGGGGCGACTTCGGGCTCGACCTCCGGCAATGACAAGGTGGTGCTGCAGGCGCGCGAGGACGCGGCCGGGTTCGTCGCCAGCGACGGCCGGATCCGCGGCGCCCGGCTCGAAAGCGCCCTGCGCCACCTGCGCGAGACCAGCAGCGACGCTGCGGTTCGCGAGGCCAGTGACATGGCGCTTGCCAGGGCGATCCTGGCGCTGTGACCGCGCGCCGGCCGCGGCGGCCGGCAGCCCTCCTGCTTGCGCTGCTGCTGGCCTTTATCCCCGGCCTGCGGGCGGCGGCGCCCACCCCCGAGTTCGACCAGGGCGGGCTGGATCCGCCCGCGCGCGACGCTGCGGACGCACTTGCCCTGGAAGCGGTCTCGCTGCTGCCTCCCGCCTGGATCCGGTCTCTGGGACCGACGGTCCGCGTCAGCTGGGACGAAGGCCTGCCGCAGGCGGTGCACGGCCGCACGACATCCCGCGGCGTCAGGCTCCAGCGACGCCTGCTTGACGACTGGATGGCGAGGCCGGCAGCGGGCAGCGACGCGCCCCACCCCGCCCTGGTGGCGCTGCTCCATGAACTGGCGCACTTGCACGACCGCAGCCCCGCTGGCGGGTTGTCGCGCGATCCGCGGCTGCTCGACCTTGCCGGCTGGCAGGTCCGCCCGTTCCGGCTGTTGCCCCGGCTCAAGGCGAACGCATTCACCGACCGCAGCCCGGACCGGTACGAACTCCATGATCCGGCCGAGTTCGTGGCGGTGAACCTGGAACACTGGCTGCTGGATCCCGAATACGCCTGCCGGCGCCCGGCCCTGGCCGAGTATTTCGACGCCCACTTCCAGCACCAGCCCCCACGCGCCGAGTGCGCGCCCGGGCTGCCGTTCCTCGACCCGGGTGCCGATGCCGGAGATGTGCTGCTGGAACTCGATCCCGCGCGGGTGTACCAGGTCGACTACCTGCTGGCCGAAGGCAACGAACGCTTCATGAGCCGCTGGGGCCACAGCATGCTGCGGCTGGTGGTCTG
>JAAYXJ010000210.1 GCA_012515985.1 Gammaproteobacteria bacterium | reverse complement strand
GTCAACAACGCCGGCATCACCCGCGACAACCTGCTGATGCGGATGAAGGATGAGGACTGGCAGGCGATCCTGGATACCAACCTCACCAGCGTCTACCGCACCAGCAAGGCGGTGATGCGCGGGATGATGAAGGCACGCAAGGGCCGGATCATCAACATCGCCTCGGTGATCGGGGTGATGGGCAACGCCGGGCAGGCCAACTATGCGGCCGCCAAGGCCGGCGTGATCGCCTTCAGCAAGTCGCTGGCCCGCGAGATCGGCTCGCGCGGCGTCACCGTCAACGTGGTCGCCCCGGGTTTCATCGCCACCGACATGACCCGCGACCTGCCCGAAGACGCCAAGAAGGGCATGGAGGCGCAGATCGCCCTGGGCCGCCTGGGCGAACCGGCCGACGTCGCCGGCGCAGTGGCCTTCCTGGCCGGGCCGTCGGCCTCCTACATCACCGGCGAAACCATCCACGTCAACGGCGGCATGTACATGCCGTGACCCCCCATTCCGGGGCGCAAGCCCCTGAACAGGAAAGGGTGGCGGAGCCCTTAGCCCCGCACCCGGCTTTCCCTTAAACTATCGGGCCGCAAGATTCGGCCCCACGGAGCAAAGAACCCATGAGCAGCATCGAAGAACGCGTCAAGAAGATTGTGGTGGAGCAGCTGGGCGTCAAGGAAGAGGAGGTCAGCCCGAGCGCGTCCTTCGTAGACGACCTGGGCGCCGATTCGCTGGACACCGTCGAGCTGGTGATGGCCCTCGAGGAAGAGTTCGAGTGCGAGATTCCGGACGAGGAAGCCGAGAAGATCACCTCGGTCCAGCAGGCCATCGACTACGTCAAGGCCCACGTCAAGTCGTAATGCCGTCGAGCGGGATGCGTGACGGCCGATCGCCGCCGCCTCCCGCAACCGCGCGCCGTCCCGGGCTCGTCCATGGGCGGCGTGCCGATGGACACGGGGCCGCGCATGCGGCCCCGTTCGTGTCCGGGCCTGCGTGCGGCGGTGCCCGTATCCCACTGATTGAAGGAGCACTCCATGTCCAAGCGTCGCGTGGTCATCACCGGTATGGGCATCCTCTCGCCGCTGGGCAATGACCTGGCATCCAGCTGGGATGGCATCACCGCCGGACGGTCGGGCATCGGCCCGATCACCCACTTCGATGCTTCCGCATTCCCCACCCGGATCTCGGGCGAGGTCAAGGGTTTTGACGCCTCGAAGTGGATTGCGCCCAAGGACATGAAGAAGATGGACCCGTTCGTCCATTACGGCGTCGCCGCGTCGATGATGGCGATCGAGGACGCCGGCCTGGCGATCGAGGGCGAGGATGCCGAGCGCATCGGGGTGGCGATCGGCGCCGGCATCGGGGGGCTCAAGGGCATCGAGGAAACCACGCTCCGGTACAGCGAAGGCGGCCCGCGCAAGATCTCCCCGTTCTACGTGCCCAGCACCATCATCAACATGATCGCCGGCCAGGTCTCGATCATGACCGGGGCCAAGGGGCCGAACATCGCCGCGGTCACGGCCTGCACCACGGCCACCCACAACATCGGCCTGGCCATGCGCATGATCCAGCACGGCGACGCCGATGCGATGATCGCCGGCGGGGCCGAGTACGCCACCACGCCCACGTCGCTGGGCGGGTTCTGCTCCATGAAGGCCCTTTCGACCCGCAACGAGGAGCCTGAAAAAGCCTCCCGCCCCTGGGACGAGGGCCGCGACGGCTTCGTGATGGGCGACGGCGCCGGCATCCTCATCCTCGAGGAGTACGAGCGGGCGAAGGCGCGCGGCGCGCGCATCTACGCCGAGCTGGCCGGCTTCGGCATGAGCGGCGACGCCTACCACATGACCGCGCCAAGCGAGAACGGCGACGGCGCCGCGCGCTGCATGCGCGCCGCCATCTCCGATGCCGGGATCGACCCCGCTCGCATCGGTTACATCAATGCCCACGGCACCTCGACCCCGGCCGGCGACCTGGCCGAGACCATGGCCATCAAGTCGGTGCTGGGCGGGCACGCCTTCAAAGTGGCGGTCAGCTCCACCAAGTCCATGACCGGCCACCTGCTGGGCGCCGCCGGCGGGGTGGAAGCGGTGTTTTCCGCGATGGCCATCCACGCCGGGGTGCTGCCGCCAACGATCAATTTGGACAACCCTTCCGAGGGCTGCGACCTGGATTACGTGCCGCACACGGCGCGCGAAGCGAAGGTGGACGTGGTGCTGTCCAACTCCTTCGGTTTCGGTGGTACCAACGGCACCCTGGTCTTCGCCCGCGTCTGAGCGCCCGGCAGTCTCCCGCGCCGCGCCGCGCGCTCGCGCCGCAAGTCCGTGCGCAGGCGATCCCGCCCCGGCGAACCCAGGACGCCTTGCCGTGCTGACCACCCATCCGCTGCCTGCGTGTCCCGACCTGCTGGACCTGCACCGGCTGGACCGCGCGCGCTACCCGGTGCTGCTCGAATCCGTCGCGCATGGCACCGCGCAGGGACGCTGGGACATGCTGCTCGTGTCCACGGGGACCGAACTGCTGCTGGACGCCGACGGGGTCACGCGCGACGCGGCCGGCGCCCCGCTGCAGGGAACGTTCCTGGAGCTGCTGGACGCGCGCTGGCACCGCCTGCGCCAGCCGCGCGAGGAGCCGCGCTGGCCGTTCCGCGGTGGCTGGGCGCTGCTGCTGGGCTATGAGCTCGGCGGACAGGTGGAGCCGGTGCTGGGCCTGCCGCCGGCAGGGGGGGAGCTCCCGGTCGCCATCGCCCTGCGCTGTCCGGCCGCGGTGCTGCGCGACCGGGCCAGCGGCGAGACCGTGGCGCTGGCGGAGCGCGGCCAGGAGGAGCTGCTTGCGCGCATCGTCGACGATGCGAAGGCCGCCGATGGCATCGGACCCATGCCGCCGTGGGAGGCACCTTCGGAGGTCGCCGAGGACGAACCCATGGCGTTCACCAGCGGCGTCAGGCGCATCCTTGAATATCTCGCTGCCGGCGACGTGTTCCAGGTCAACCTTTCGCGGGCCTGGCGGGCGCGGTTCGAGGATCCACCGGAGCCCGCGCGTGTGTACGCGCGACTGCGGCACGCCAGCCCGGCGCCGTTCTCGGGCCTGTTCGCCTGCGGACGGGGAGCGGTGGCCAGCGCATCGCCGGAACGGCTGGTGTCGGTCCGCGGCGACGTGGTCGAGACCCGGCCCATCGCCGGCACCCGCGCGCGCCTGCCGGGCGACGACGACGCCGAGCGCATCCGTGAAATGGCCGGCGATCCCAAGGAACGCGCCGAGCACGTGATGCTGGTGGACCTGGAGCGCAACGACCTTGGCCGCGTGTGCGCGCCGGGCAGCGTGGAGGTAGACGAGCTGATGAGCGTGGAAAGCTATGCCCAGGTGCACCACATCGTCAGCAACGTGCGTGGCCGGCTGCGCGCGGACGTCACGCCCGGGGAGGTGATCGCGGCGGTGTTCCCGGGCGGGACCATCACCGGTTGCCCCAAGGTCCGGTGCATGCAGATCATCGCGGAGCTCGAAGGCACCGGGCGTGGCGCCTACACGGGCGCGATGGGCTGGCTCAACCGCGACGGCGACATGGACCTCAACATCCTGATCCGCAGCGCCGCCCTGGAAGGCGGCCTGCTGCGCTTCCGCACCGGCGCCGGCATCGTCGCCGACTCCCGGCCCGACCGCGAACTGGCCGAGACCCGCGCCAAGGCGCGCGGCATGCTCCTGGCGCTTGGCGCGGTATCCTGAGGACGATGATCGTGACGGCTGCAAACAGGCGGGTGGATTGATGGGCAGGCGCGGCATCGGCCTGGGCCTGTTGTTCGTGTTCACCGCGCTGCTGGCGGGCGCGCTTGCCTGGCTCGCGTGGGACCGCTGGCAGGGCTTCGCGCACGGGCCGCTTTCCGGCATCGACGAAGGCCAGACCGTGATGGTGGAGCGGGGGGATTCGTTCCTGCGCGTGCTCGGCAAGCTGCGCGAAGCCGGCATCAGCGACGGCCACCGGCTGGAATGGCAGCTGCTTGCGCGCCGGCTCGACGCCGGCGGCCGCCTGCAGGTCGGCGAATACGAACTCGATCCGGGCATGAGCGCGAGCGAGCTGCTGGTGAAAATGCGCGAGGGCAGGGTGATCCGGCATCGCTTCACCATCGTGGAAGGCTGGAACATCCGCGAACTCCGCGCGGCGCTGGCCCGGGCCGAGCCCTTGCTGCAGGAAAGCGGCGACATGGACGACGCCGCGCTGATGGCCGCGCTGGACCGGCCCGGCGTGCATCCCGAGGGGCGGTTCCTGCCCGAAACCTATCTCTACACCCGCGGCGACAGCGATTTGGACCTGCTGCGCCGGGCCGCCGACGCGCTTGACGCCGCGCTCGCGCACGCGTGGGAAACGCGCGCCGACGGGCTGCCGCTGGACACGCCCGAGGAGGCGCTGGTCCTGGCCTCGATCATCGAGAAGGAAACCGGCCTGGCCTCCGAGCGCGCGCGCATCGCCGGCGTGTTCATCCGCCGCCTGCAGCGCGGCATGCGGCTGCAGACCGATCCCACCGTGATCTACGGCATGGGCAGTGCCTTCGACGGCAACATCCGGCGCCGCGACCTGCAGACCGATACCCCCTACAACACCTACACCCGCGACGGCCTGCCGCCAACGCCCATCGCGATGGCGGGCATCGATGCGATACGCGCCGCCACCCGGCCCGGGGACGGCGATGAGCTCTACTTCGTCGCCGTGGGCGATGGCAGCGGCGCCCACGTGTTCTCCCGCACCTATGCAGAGCACCAGGTGGCGGTGCGTGACTACGTGCGCCGCTACCGCGAGCGGTTCGGCGCCGGGGCCCGGCAGGAATGAGCGCGCTGCCCATGCATCCACGCCTCGTCAGCCTGGAAGGCGGCGAAGGCGCCGGCAAGACCACCGTGCTGGGGGCGCTGCGTCGCGAACTGGCAGCCGGCGGCGATGAAGTCGTGGTGACCCGCGAGCCGGGCGGCACGCCCCTGGCCGAAAGCATCCGGGGGCTGCTGCTGGATCCCGGGCACGAGGCGGCGGCGCCGGAAACCGAACTGCTGCTGATGTTCGCCGCCCGCGCCCAGCACGTGCGCGAGACCGTGCGGCCAGCGCTCGAGCGCGGCGCCTGGGTGCTGTGCGACCGGTTCACCGACTCCAGCTATGCCTACCAGGGCGGTGGCCGCGGATTGGACCCGGGCCTGATTGAAACCCTGGAACGCGCGGTGGTCGGCCTGCGCCCGGGGCTGACCATCCTGCTGGATCTTGACGTGGCCACCGGCCGCGAGCGCACCCGCGGGCGTGACCTGGTGCCTGACCGCATCGAGCGCGAGCGTGACGGCTTCTTCGAACGCGTGCGCGCGACTTTCCGCGAGCGCGCCGCGGCGGAGCCGCAGCGGTTCCGGGTGCTGGATGCCTCGCAGCCGGTGGATGCGGTGGCCGAGGCCGCGCTTATGGCGCTGCGCCGCTGGCGGGAGGGGCAATGATGGACACCATGCCCCGCCAGCCCCTGGCCCCGTGGCAGCAGCGCATGTACGAGCGTGCGGTGCAGGCGCTTTCCTCCGGCCGCATGGGCCATGCGCTCCTGCTCACCGGCCCGGAGCAGCTGGGCAAACGCGCGGTGGCCGAACGCATGGCGCAGTTCCTGCTGTGCCGCTCGCCGGCGGACGGCCATCCCTGCGGCAGCTGCCGTTCCTGCGAGCTCTATGCCGCGCGCTCCCAGCGCGACCCGCTGGAGCAGCGCCCCGATGGCAGCCTGGCGCATCCCGACGGCCATCCCATGCATCCGGATGCCGTCTTCGTCGGCTATGCGTGGCGCATGACGCCGTCGCCGGCCAGGCAGATGACCCAGATCGGCGTGGACCAGGTGCGTGAGCTGTCCGAGCGCCTGGGCACATCCGCCCAGTACGGCGGCGCCAGGATCGCGATCATCGAGCCCGCCGAGGCGATGAACGAAAACGCCTGCAATGCCCTGCTCAAGACATTGGAAGAGCCGCAGCCGGGCCGGTACCTGTGGCTGGTGGCCGCCAACCCCATGCGCCTGCCGGCCACCATCCGCAGCCGCTGCCAGCGGCTGGACTTCCGGCTGCCGCCGCGTGACGAGGCGCTGGAGTGGCTGGTCAGCCAGGGTCATGACGTCTCCGCCGCATCCGAAGCCCTGGATTCCGCGCGCGGCCATCCCGGGCTGGCCGCGGCCTGGCTGCGCGACGGCGGCATGGAGCTGCGGCGCGAGGTCGCCGCGGACCTGGCCGCAGTGGCGCGCGGCGAGCTGGCGCCATCGGAGGCCGCCCGGCGATGGGTCGCTGAAGACGCGCGGCCGTCGGAGCGCCTCGCCCACGCCGCGGACCTGGCGGTGGCGAGGGCCGCAGGCTTGACCGAGCCCGAGCGAACCCGCAGGCTTGCCCTGTGGTTCGATGAGGCCAACCGCACTCGCGACCTGCTGCGCACCACGGTGCGCGCCGACCTTGCAGTGGGCGGCCTGCTGTTGCGGTGGCGGGAGCTGGCCGCGGCCGGGCGCTGAGCCACGCGACGAGGAGGGAGCAGTTCATGGGGGCAACCGGACAAGGCGCGCGGCAGGGCATCCTGTCACTGGCATTGAAGGACAAGGCGGCGCTGTACAACGCCTACATGCCGTACCTCAAGCACGGCGGCATCTTCGTGCCCACGCCCAAGCGCTATTTCCTCGGCGACGAGGTCTTCCTGCTGTTGACCCTGCCTGAAACCAAGGACCGCCTGCCCGTTGCCGGCAAGGTGGTGTGGGTCACGCCGGTGGGGGCCCAGGGCAACCGCACCGCCGGGGTGGGCGTGCAGTTCGCCGACAGCAACGAAGGCGAGGCGGTCAAGGGTCGCATCGAGACCCTGCTCGCCGGCACGCTCAACTCCGACAAGCCCACCCACACCATGTAGGAGCGCCCCACGGGCGCGAAGCCGCGTGGATGCCGGCGCGCCGCGCAGCTCCGGACGCGGCGCCGCGTCCGGCACCCCCTTGGCGGCTGTCAGGCCGCCGCGCGCAGCGCCGGATGGTCCCAGCCCGGGCGCGGCGCGAAGCGCTCGCCGTACTTGCCCTGCAGCGCCTTGAGCCTGTCGAGCAGCTTGTCGGCACCGGTGTCGCGGATGTGCTGGATCGGGCCGCCGCGGAACGGCGCGAACCCGGTGCCGAAGATCACGCCCGCATCCAGCAGGTCGGCGTCTTCCACCACGCCCTCGGCCAGCGCCGCGACGGCCTCGTTGAGCAGGGCCAGCACCAGCCGGTCCTCGAGGTCGTCGGGAGCCACGTAATCCTTGGGCAGCTCCGGCTTCTTCGGCTTGCCGTCCTCCCAGGCATACAGGCCCTGGCCGTCCTTCTTGCCGCGCTTGCCCTGTTCGGGCGGTTCGGCGAGGGCGGCCGGGATCTGCAGGCCCAGGAACGGCGCGAGCTCGCCGGCCACGCCCGCGGCCACGTCCAGGCCCACGGTGTCGATCAGCTCGATCGGCCCCATCGGCATGCCGAACTTCACCGCCGCGCGGTCGATCGCGGGCCCCGGGATGCCTTCCGCATACGCGGTCGCCGCTTCCAGCATGTAGGGGAACAGGAGGCGGTTGACCAGGAAGCCGGGCGTGCCCGCCACCGGCACCGGCAGCTTGCCGATCGCACGGCAGAAGCCGGCCAGGCGCTCCTGGGTATCCGGTGCCATCGCGTCGTGGCGGACGATCTCCACCAGCGGCATCAGCGCCACCGGATTGAAGTAGTGCAGGCCGGCGAAGCGGGCCGGACGCTGCAGGCCTGACGCCAGGGTGTCCAGCGGAATGGACGAGGTGTTGGTGGCCAGCAGCGCGTCCGCGCCCAGGTCCGGTTCCACCTGCGCATACAGGCCACGCTTGGCGTCCGCATCCTCGATGATCGCCTCGATCACCAGGTCGGCCGCGGCCACTCCCTTGCCTTCCAGGTCGCCCTTCAGGCGGGCGGCCACCTCCGGCCGCTTTGCTTCGTCCTTCACCTTCTTCGCAAACAGCCCCTGGGCACGCTCGAGCGCCTTGTCGATGAAGGGCTGCCCGCGGTCCTGCAGGGTGACCTCAAAGCCCTTGTATGCCGCCCAGGCGGCAATGTCCCCGCCCATTACCCCTGCGCCCACCACGTGAACCCGCTGCACCCCGTGGTCGCGGCCACCCAGCGACTTCAGCCGCTCCTGCAGGAAGTACACCCGGGTGAGGTTGCGCGCGGTCGCCGTGCCGGCGAGCTTGACCACCGAGCGGCGCTCGGCGTCCAGGCGTGACTGCAGGCCGCCGCCGCTGCGGCGCCAGGTCTCGATCAGCAGGTAGGGCGCCGGGTAATGGTCCTTGCGGACCTTGCGGGCCACCTGCTTGACCAGCACCGGTGCGAGCACCTGCCGTACCGGCCAGATATTGGTGGCCCAGCCCAGGAAGCGCTGCCTGAACGGTCGGGTGACCCCCTTGAGCGCGAGCGCCGCCGCGGCGTCCTCCAGCAGCGCAGGCTCGGCGACCTTGTCCACCAGGCCGATGTTGCGCGCGGCCTTGGCCGACAGGGCGCGGCCGGTGAGCATCATGTCGAACGCGGCCGGCGCGCCCACCAGGCGCGGAAGCCGTACGCTGCCGCCCCAGCCGGGATAGATGCCCAGCTTCACCTCGGGCAGGCCGATGCGGGTGGAAGGATCGCTGCTGGCCACGCGCGCGTCGCAGGCCAGGGCGATCTCGGTGCCGCCACCCATGCAGAAGCCGTGGATCGCGGCCACCGTGGGGCAGGGCAGGTCCGCCAGGCGCTGGAACACCTGCTGGCCGCGGTGGATGGAATCGCCGATCGTGCCCTTCGCGTCGAACTCGCGGAATTCGCGGATGTCGGCGCCGGCGATGAATCCCTTCTCCTTGGCCGAGCGCAGCACCAGCGCGCGCGGGGGATCGAGTGCCAGGCGCTCCAGCAGGCCGTCGAGCTCGATCAGCACGTCCTGGGAGAACGTATTGACGGATTCGCCCTGGCGGTCGAACGAGAGGACCAGTACGCCGTCCTCGCGCTGCCTGGCTTTCCAGTGGCTGAAGCGCAGCCCGTCGAGGCCTGCAATCATGCGACACCATCCGTTAGGGTACGGGAAGCTGCCTATCATCCAGAGGTCGTTCGTCCTGCGTCAAATCCGCGCGCGGGGCGGCCGTGCGGTGGCCCGGGCTTGCCCCGGCGGGTATCCGTCCCCAACTTCCTTCATTGATGCGCACGAAAAAGGAGCCCGGCCCGATGGCCGACAGCGACCCACGGCAATTGGACAATGAGCTGGTCAAGCGCGTGCAGCGCGGCGACGACGCTGCCTTCGACCTGCTCGTGCGCAAGTACCAGCACCGCATCGCCGCCCTGATCGGCCGCTACGTGAACGACTGGAGTGAGTGCCAGGACGTCGCCCAGGAGACCTTCATCCGCGCCTACCGGGCGATCGGCAACTTCCGCGGCGATGCCCAGTTCTACACCTGGCTGCACCGCATCGCGGTCAATACGGCCAAGAACCACCTGGTGGCGATGGGCCGCCGTCCGCCCGGCGCGGACATCGACGTCGCCGATGCCGAGCAGTTCGATTCGGGCATCCGCCTGCGCGATACCGATACGCCCGAGCGCGAGATGATGCGCCGGCAGATGGAACAAACGGTGCTGGATGCTGTCGAACGTTTGCCCGAGGAGCTGCGGGTCGCGATTTCCCTGCGGGAGGTCGACGGCCTGAGCTACGAGGAGATTGCCCAGCGGATGGAGTGCCCCGTCGGGACGGTGCGCTCGCGCATCTTCCGCGCCCGCGAGGCGATCGACCAGGAACTCAGGCCCCTGATGGACGAGGACAACAGCGCGGAGCGTGCCACCCGATGATGCAGAGCGAAGACAGCGACACCCTCCAGATCGTGCCGGACCCGGACAAGCTCGAGCGGTACCACCGCCAGCAGCTGTCGGCGATGCTCGACGGCGAGCTGTCGCCCGACCAGGCGCGTTTCATGCTGCGGCGCCTGCAGCATGACACCGCGCTGGCCGGTTGCTGGGAGCGCTGGCAGGTCTGCGGAGACGTGCTGCGCGGCCACCACCACGCGCTGCTGCCGCCGGATTTCGCGCAGCGGGTTTCGGCCGCAATCAGCCAGGATCCGGCGCCCTCGCCCGGCCGCACCCGCAGGGACGGCGCGCGGCTGCTCCGGTGGGGCGGAGGCGCGGCGCTGGCGGCTTCGGTGGCCATGGCCGCGCTGCTGGTGGGGCGCCAGGCCGGCGTGGAGCCGGGCCAGGCGGCGCCGCAGCCGCTGCCGGCGGTTGCCGCCGCGGGCAGCGGGATTGCCGACACACCGGCCCCGGCCCACGCAGTTCCGGTGCCCGCGCCCGTCGAGGCGGACGACATGGCTGCAGCGGCGGCGGCCGTGGCCGCGGTGGCCGCGGCCGATGCAGGCCGGCGGACCCCTGGGTCGCGCGCAACCGTCCGTTCCGCGGACGACGGGTCCGTCCGCGTGGCGGACCGTTCGCCCGACGCTGCCGTGCCTGGGGTTGGCGCCTCGTCCGGGCCTGCACAGGTCGCCGTGGCCTCGACGGCCGGGCCCGCAAACGGCGGGACCGCCCGCGACAGCGGCGGCGTCGTGGCCGATTCGCCCGCAGTGCTGGCATCGGCCGGAGACGGCATTGGCGCGGACCCGTTCCGGGCCTTGCCCATGACCGTAGCCAGCCGGCCCTGGCCGCGCGCATCCTCGGCGATGCGTGATGGCTATGCGGTCGGTTTCGGCGGCGCGTTCCCGGAGGCGCCTGCATGGCAGGGGGCCTATGGGCCCCTGCGCTCCGGGACGGTTGAACGGTTTGGCCTGCCGGCGGTCCCCGCGCCGCGCCTGACCGGCGCCACTGCCATTGGCGCGCGGCCGGTTCCGGTGGAAACGCGGATCGACCCGGTTTCCTCCGGCGAACCTCGCTGAACTGCCCGACGGGCGTGCGCGCCCGCCTGTTGAACTGGACTTGTGAAGGATTCCACGCTGATGAAAGCCCGCATCCCCGCCATCGCCCTCGTGCTGGTCACCGCCGCGGCCACCGCCGCGGTGATCCTTCCTTCGGCCACCGCCGAGCCTGCGGCCCAGCAGGCCGCTCCCGCCCCCGCCGCGACCGCGCCTGCGCCGGAGCTGGTCACCGGGCTGCCCGATTTCACACGCCTGGTGGAGCAGGTGGGGCCCGGCGTGGTCAGCATCGAGGCCGTGATCACCATGCGCTCGGCCCAGCGCGGCCCGCGCGCAGGCGCGCCGGAGGACATGTTCCCCGAGATCTTCCGGCGCTTCTTCGGCCCCGGCTTCCCGTTTGGCGACCAGCCCGGCGCCCCCGGCGCTCCGGTCCCGCGCGGCATGTCCATGGGCACCGGGTTCCTGATCAGCGAAGACGGCTACCTGCTCACCAACCACCACGTGGTCGCCAATGCCGAAGAGGTGCGGGTGCGCCTGCACGACCATCGCCAGTTCGACGCCGAGGTGATTGGCAGCGACGAGCAGTCGGACGTCGCGGTCCTGAAGATCGATGCCGACAACCTGACCGTGCTGCGGCCCGGCGACGCCGCCCAGGTCCGCCCCGGCCAGTGGGCGGTGGCGATCGGCTCGCCGTTCGGGCTGGAACAGTCGGTGACGGCCGGCATCGTCAGCGCCGTGGGTCGCGCCAACCGCTATGGCAACCAGCAGTACGTGCCGTTCATCCAGACCGACGTCGCGATCAACCGCGGCAACTCGGGCGGGCCGCTGCTCAACACGCGCGGCGAGGTGATCGGGATCAATTCGCAGATCTTCAGCAACAGCGGTGGCTACCAGGGCGTGAGCTTCGCCATCCCGATTGACATCGCCATGAACGTGGCCGAGCAGATCAAGGACACCGGCAGCGTGCAGCGCGGCCTGATCGGCGTCACCGTCGGCGCGGTCACGCGCGAGATCATGGCCGGTTTCGATCTGCCGGACACGCGCGGAGCGCTGGTCAACGGCATCCAGCCGGGCAGCCCCGCCGAGGATGCCGGCATCGAGATCGGCGACGTCATCCGCGCGGTGGACGGCACCCCCATCGTGCGCGCCAGCGACCTCCCGCCGATCGTGGGCAACATGGCCCCGGGCACCCGCGTGCAGCTCGAGGTGTTCCGCGAAGGCCGCACCCGCAACTTCACCGTCACCCTGGCGAGCCTGGACAGCGCCACCGGGGCCAGCCAGCCCGCGCGCCCGGGCGGCGGCCGTGACCAGGGGGCCGCCCAGGCACAGTCCAGCAACCCGCTCGGGCTGTCCGCGCAGGACCTGACCGATGCCCAGCGCCGGCAGGCCGGCCTGCCGGACGGGGAGGGCGTTCGCATCACCGCCGTCGACGGCCAGGCCGCGCGCAACGCCGGCATCTTCCCGGGTGATGTGATCTCCCGCGTGGGGCGCTCGGTGGTGGGCAGCGCCGCAGACCTTGACCGCCTGCTGCGGGACGTCAAGCCGGGCCAGACGGTGATGCTGCTGCGCCATCGCGGCGGCGCCACCGAGTTCGTCGCGGTGACCCTCGAAGCCGACGACTGAGCGTTCCCGGGCCGCGCCCGGCGGCCGCTTGCGGCAGCGCCCGTCCCGCGGGGCGGGCGCTGCGCTGTGCGATAATGCCGCGTTTTCCTGCCACGATGCGATAGCGACGCCGCCCCATGAGCGACCCGATGCGGAACATCCGCAACTTTTCCATCATTGCCCACGTCGACCACGGCAAGTCGACCCTGGCCGACCGCATCATCCAGATGTGCGGCGGGCTCACCGAGCGCGAGATGGAAGCCCAGGTGCTGGACAACAACCCCATCGAGCGCGAGCGGGGCATCACCATCAAGTCGCACTCGGTGTCGGTCCAGTACAAGGCGCTGGACGGCGAGACCTACCACCTCAACTTCATCGACACCCCCGGCCACGTCGACTTCAGCTACGAGGTCAGCCGCTCGCTGGCCGCCTGCGAGGGCGCGCTGCTGGTGGTGGACGCCGCCCAGGGCGTGGAGGCGCAGTCGGTGGCCAACTGTTACACCGCGGTGGAGCAGGGGCTTGAAGTGGTGCCTGTGCTGAACAAGATCGACCTGCCCACGGCCGACGTGGAGCGGGTGAAGGAAGAGATCGAGGCGGTGATCGGCATCGACGCCTCCGAGGCCATCGCGGTGAGCGCCAAGACCGGCCTCAACATGCAGGACGTGCTGGAGGCCATCGTCACCCGCATCCCGCCCCCGCAGCGCGGCGATACCGACAAGCTGCAGGCGCTGATCATCGATTCCTGGTTCGACAACTACCTCGGGGTGGTGTCGCTGGTGCGGGTGATGCAGGGCGAGATCAAGAGCGGCGACAAGCTGCTGGTGATGTCCACCGGCCGTACCCACCAGGCCGACGGGGTGGGCGTGTTCACGCCCAAGCGCAAGACCACGGGCAAGCTGTCCGCGGGCGAAGTGGGCTGGGTCACCGCCAGCATCAAGGATGTGCACGGCGCCCCGGTGGGCGACACCCTCACCCTGGCCGGCGACCCCGCCGCGGAGCCGCTGCCGGGCTTCCAGGAGATGCAGCCGCGCGTGTTCGCGGGCCTGTTCCCGGTGGACGCGGACGACTACCCGGATCTGCGCGAGGCGCTGGACAAGCTGCGCCTCAACGACGCCGCGCTGCGTTTCGAGCCGGAGAGCTCGGAGGCCATGGGCTTCGGCTTCCGCTGCGGCTTCCTGGGCATGCTGCACATGGAGATCGTGCAGGAGCGACTGGAGCGCGAATACGACCTCAACCTGATCACCACCGCGCCCACGGTGGTCTACGAGGTGGTCAAGACCGACGGCACCGTGATCCCCCTGGACAACCCGGCCGACCTGCCGCCGGTCAACCAGGTGGAGGAGATCCGCGAGCCGATCATCCGGGCCAATATCCTCACCCCGCCCGACCACGTGGGCAGCGTGATCACACTGTGCGAGGAGAAGCGGGGCAGCCAGATCGGCATCCAGTACATGGGCAGCCAGGTGCAGGTGAGCTACGAGCTGCCGATGGCCGAGGTGGTGCTGGACTTCTTCGACCGCCTGAAGTCGGTCAGCCGCGGCTATGCTTCGCTCGATTACCACTTCGAGCGCTTCGAGGCCGGTCCGTTCGTGCGCGTGGACATCCTGATCAACGGCGACAAGGTCGATGCGCTGTCGATCATTGTCCACCGCATGCACGCCGACCGGCGCGGCCGCGAGCTGACCGAGAAGATGAAGGAGCTGATCCCGCGCCAGCAGTTCGACGTCGCGATCCAGGCCGCGATCGGCTCGCAGATCATCGCCCGCACCACGGTCAAGGCGCTGCGCAAGAACGTCCTGGCCAAGTGCTATGGTGGCGACATTTCGCGCAAGAAGAAGCTTCTTGAGAAGCAGAAGGAAGGCAAGAAGCGGATGAAGCAGGTGGGTCGTGTCGAGATCCCCCAGGAGGCGTTCCTGGCGGTCTTGAACACCGGCAAGGACTAGCAGACAGCACGGGCCTGGCTCCAAAGGAGCATCGATGAAATGGTTTGAAATCGGACTGGTCGTACTGACCCTTGCGACCGGCGTGATCTGGTTGCTCGACCGCCTTGTATTCGCCCGGCGGCGCGCCGCACGGGCAGGCCTGCTGGAGGAGAAGGAGCCGGCCGTCGTCGACTACGCGCGGGCATTCTTCCCCATCCTGGCGGCGGTGCTGGTGCTGCGCAGCTTCGTGGCCGAGCCGTTCCGCATCCCGTCCAGCTCGATGATGCCCACGCTGCTGATCGGCGACTTCATCGTGGTGAACAAGTTCTCCTACGGCCTGCGCCTGCCGATCACCAACAAGAAGATCGTTTCCATCGGTGAGCCGCAGCGCGGGGACGTGGTGGTGTTCAGGCCACCGCAGTACCCTGACCAGGACTGGATCAAGCGGGTCATCGGCGTGCCGGGCGATACCGTGGACTACGTGGACAACACCGTCTACGTCAATGGCGAGCCGCTTGCCTACGAGGTCGTCGGCCGCTACGAGGGCCGCGGCCGCGGCCGGGAGATGACCGGCGCGACCCTGCTCCAGGAGCATTTCCCGGAGCGCGAGAGGGCGCACCAGGTGCTCGAGACCGAGCTTCCCATCAAGGATCCCGCCGAGCGCGGGCCGTGGACGGTGCCGGAGGGGCATTATTTCGTGATGGGCGACAACCGCGACAGGAGCGACGACAGCCGCTTCTGGGGTACGCTTCCCGAGAGCCAGTTGCGCGGGAAGGCGTTCCTGGTGTGGCTCAACTGGGACGGCAGCGCCGGGGGGATCGGCTTCGACCGGATCGGCACGCGGATCCCGTAGCACAGAGGCGGCAAGGCATACCTTGGGGGAGAGGACAATGAGGCGCAAAGAGAGGGGGATGACCCTGCTCGGGTTCGTGATCGTGCTGGCGGTGGTGGGCTTCTTTGCCTACGTGGCCATGCGGCTGTTCCCGATGTACCAGGAGTACTACAGCGTGCGCTCGGCCATGAAGGGCCTGGCGGCGGAGCCGGGCATCGGCACCCAGGATCCGGCCCGCATCCAGGACCTGTTCTTCCGCCGCCTGTACATCAACTACTCCGAGAACGTGAAGAAGGAACACGTGAAGCTGCGCCGGGTCGACAACGGCTGGGAAATGCAGGTGCAGTACGAGGTGCGCAGGCCGCTGGTCGGCAACCTCGACGTGGTCGGCAAGTTCGATTCAACCCAGATGCTCACGCGTGCCGGCGACATCCACTGACCAATTCGGCCATCGTTTTGCCGACCCGGGCCTGCTGGCCCGGGCATTGACCCACCGCAGCGCCGGGGCACCCCACAACGAACGCCTGGAGTTCCTGGGCGACGCGCTGCTGGGCCTGATCGTCGCCGAGGCCCTGTTCCAGCGCTGGCCGCGCGCCGACGAGGGCGCGCTGACCCGCGCCCGTGCAGAGCTGGTTCGCGAATCCACCCTGGCCCGGATCGCGCGGCGACTCGACCTGGGGCCCCTGCTCCGGCTCGGGCCGGGTGAGATGAAGTCCGGCGGCCACCGGCGCGATTCGATCCTTGCCGACGCCCTGGAAGCGGTCATCGCCGCCATCTACCTCGATGCCGGCGCCGACGCCTGCCGTACCGCGGTGCTGGGCTGGCTGGAGCCGGAGCTGGGCGAGCTGGTGATGGGCAAGGTGGAGAAGGATCCCAAGACGCGGCTGCAGGAGTGGCTGCAGGCCCGCCAGCACCCGCTGCCGACCTATGAGTTGCTGGGCGAGTCCGGCTCCGACCACGACAAGACCTTCCGGGTGCGCTGCTTGCTCGCCGCCCCCGATCTGTCGGCGGAAGGAGAAGGCAGTTCCCGCCGCGCCGCGGAGCAGCAGGCCGCCGAGTCCGTCCTCGCCCTCCTCCAAGCCTGACGCCCGCCCCGACGGCCCCTCGACTTCGCGGCCACCGCGGGAGTGCAGGATTCACGCGGCATCGCGCGCATGGCGCGCTCCTGCACGGGAGGGGCGCCTACAATGGCGGCATGAACGAATCCGCCCCCCACCGCGCCGGCCACGTCGCCGTCATCGGCCGGCCGAACGTCGGCAAGTCCACTCTGGTCAACGCCCTCGTCGGCGCCAAGGTCAGCATCGTCTCCAACCGGCCGCAGACCACCCGCCACCGGCTGCTGGGCATCGCCACCTTTCCGGCCGGGCAGCTGGTGCTCGTCGACACTCCCGGCCTGCACCGCGACCACGGCAAGGCCAGCGCCACCGCGATGCACCGCTGGATGAACCGGTCCGCGCGCGGCGCCCTGGAGGGCGTTGATGCCGCCATGCTTGTCGTCCACGCCGGGCGCTGGGAGGACGAGGACAGCGCTGCCTACGACATCCTGCAGAAGGCGGGCGTCCCGGTGGTGCTGGTGGTCAACCAGGTCGATCGCATCCAGGACAAGGCCACGCTGTTGCCGTACATCGCCCAGGTGACCGAAGGGCGGGAGTTCGCGAGCGTGCACCCGGTCTCGGCGCTCAAGCGCCGCGGCCTGGACGGGCTGGTCGACGATGTCCTGCAGCTGCTGCCCCAGCAGGACCCGCTGTACGGGGAGGACGAGATCACCGACCGCAGCCAGCGCTTCCTCGCCGCCGAACTCGTCCGCGAGCAGCTCATGCGCCAGCTTGGCGCCGAGCTGCCGTATGCCACCACGGTGGAGATCGAATCCTTCACCGAGGAACCGTCGGCCAGGGGCGGCGCGATGCTGCGCATCGGCGCCGTGGTGTGGGTCGAGCGTGAGGGCCAGAAGGCGATCGTGATCGGCAAGGGCGGCAGCCGCCTGCGCGAAATCGGCACCCGGGCCCGCGAACAGATGGAAAAACTGTTTGGAGCCAAGGTGTTCCTGCAGACCTGGGTGCGCGTGCGCGAGGGATGGTCGGACGACGAGGCGGCGCTGCGCGCGTTCGGATACGAGGACCGCTGATTGCGCTACCACGGCGAGCCCGCCTTCGTCCTGCACGCGCGGCGCTGGCGGGAAACCAGCCTGCTGGTCGAGGTGCTGAGCGCCAACCACGGCCGGCTCGGGCTCGTGGCCCGCGGCGTCACCGGTCCCAGGCGCCACGCCCTGCGCGCAGCGCTGCAGCCGCTGCAGCACATCCGCCTGGAAGCGGTCCAGCGCGGCGAACTCGCCTGGCTCGATTCAGCCGAACAGATCGACAGCGCCCCGGTCCTGGCTGGCGAGGCGACGCTGGCCGGCTTCTACCTGGGCGAACTGCTGCTGCGCCTGGTGCCCCGGCAGGATCCCCAGCCGCGGCTTTACCAGCTCTACGGCCAGGCGCGCGGACGGCTGCGGGCCGGCGAGCCGCTGGCCTGGACCCTGCGGCGGTTCGAACGCGACCTGCTCGAGGCGCTCGGCGTCGGCTTCGATTACGCCCTCGACGGCGACGGTGAACCGCTCGACCCGGCGGCCCGTTACCGGATCGAGCGCGACCACGGCCCGCGCCGGGTGCGCGAATGGCGACCCGGCGAGCGTGATGGCGTCACCGGGCGCGCGCTGCTGTCGCTTGCGGCCGATGCCACGCCCGCGCCCGAGGACCTGGCGGGATTGCGGATCGCGATGCGCGAGGCGATCAGCCACCAATTGGGCGGGCGCGGCCTGAAGTCCTGGGAACTGATGGGGGAACTGGGGCGGATCAGCCCGCGTTGAGCGGACCGTCCGCCGCGGTTTCGTTGGCCGCATCCACGAACGCGCGCAGCCGGGCGGCACAGCGGGGTGCATCACGGAGGGCGCGGCCTGCGGCATCCAGGCGCACCGCGCCAACGAACCCGCAGCTCGCCCGCAGGCGGTGCAGGGCATCGCGCACACCGGCCTCGTCGCCGAGGTGGGCGGCGGCGAGGATGCGATCGCGCTCGGCCGGCAGTTCCGCCAGGAACAGCTGGCGCAGGGCGGCGACGTTGGCGGCATTGCCGGCAAGCGCCGCAACGGCGGCTTCGTCGTCCCACAACGGCGCATCGGCTGCCAGGTCGCGCGCGGGGGGCGCGCCAGGCGCCGGTGCGTGGTCGTCCAGCGCCGCCTGCACGGCATCGCGCCACGCAGACGCGGACAATGGCTTCACCAGCACCGTGGAAAATCCGGCCGCCAGCAACCGGGCGCGCTCATCCTCCCCAGTGGCGGCGGTGTGGGCGATCGCGGGCGTCGTGAGCCCGCCGGCGCGCAGTTCACCGAGCAGGGCCCGGCCCGTGCCATCGGGAAGATTGGCATCGAACAGCCACAGCGCGTGCCCGCCGCACGCCGCCATTTCGCGTCCTTCCGCGATCGTCCCGGCCACGTCCACCTCGACCGGCAGGTCCGCCAGCGCGGCGGTCAGGAACATCCTGCTCGTGGGCTCGTCTTCCAGCAACAACAGCCTCGGCTTCATCGCCTGCTCCCGTTCCCTCGGTATGCTCGCGCCACTGTGCGGCCCATCCTACTACTCCTGCTGGCGTTCTCCGCAACCCTCCTTCCCGGCCAGGCCTGGGGGCGTTCGGCCGAGGCCCGCATCGCGCGCATCGACAGCCCCGTGGCGGTGCTGCAGCAGGTTTGGGTCCGGCTCGACTGGCCGGGAGATGCGCGCGAGGGGCAACTGCGGATCCGTGTTGCCCGGGCCGATGCGGCCGACCTGGGCTATGGATTCGACGACCTGGCCTGGTCCTGCACGCTCCAGCGGCCGGCGCAGACGGACGGACCCTGGCGCTGCAGCGGGGATGTGCGGGCTGGCGACTCTGCGCCGATGCGGCTGTCGGTCGACCTGGGCCCGGCGGCCACTGGCGTGGCGCTTGAGCGGGCCGATGCGCGGCTGGCCCTGGAGCGCGAAGCGGCGGGCCCCGACCTCACCCGGATCGATCTGACCCGGGTTCCGCTGGCCTGGGCACAGGCGCTGGTGGCCCAGGCCTGGGAGGCCGGGCGGCTTGGGGCCGGCGAACTGGACGGGCAGGTCCGCGTGCGAACGGCCCCCGGCGAACCGCTGGCGGTGGACGCGGACCTGTCGGTGACCGGCGGGGCCTTCGAGACCGACGATGCCGGCGCGGCGGGAGAAGGCCTGGATCTTGGTGCGCGGGTGCGCTTCCGCCAGCCCGGCGGCACCGCCATGGCCGCGGTCGATGCCACCCTGGAAGGCGGGGCCCTGCTGTTCGGCAACGCCTTCATCGATCTGCCGGATGCGCCGGTGGAGTTGCGCGTGGACGCCATGCGTGACGGGCCCGGCGCGGCATGGAGCCTGCCGCGGTTCGAGTGGCATGACGCGCCGGCACTGGTCGGACGCGGTTCGGCCGAATTCTCGGTCGACGGGTCGCTGCGCGGCCTGGAGCTGGAGCTGGAGAGCGACGACGCGTCCCTGCTGCCGGCCCGCTACCTGTCCGGCTGGCTTGCGCTGGCTGCAATGGACGGGCTGCACATGCGCGGCGGGCTGGATGCGCGCGCGGTGGTGCGCGACGGCGCGCTGCGCGAGGGGCGGCTGAGCGTGCGCGGCCTCGACCTGCGCGGCCAGGACGACAGGTTCCGGTTCCTGGGCCTTGGCGGCGAGGTGGTGCTGGCCTCGGCGGAGCCGGCAGAGAGCGCGCTTGGCTGGCGCGCGGGCGCCGTGGGCGACATCGTCTTCGGCCCGGCACTGCTGCCGTTGCAAAGCAGCGGCGGTGAACTGCGCCTGGGCGAGCCGGTCGGCGTCGACCTGCTTGGAGGCCGCCTGGTGTTCGACCAGGCGGCGATGCGGCTGCCCGCCGATGGCCGCGGCATGCGCCTGGAGCTGGGCATGGCGGTGGAGGCGATCCAGGTCGAGCAGCTTGCCCAGGCGTTCGGATGGCCCGCGTTTGGCGGCACCCTCAGCGGCAGGATCCCCGCGGCGCGCTACGAGGACGAGCGGCTGGTCCTGGAGGGCGGGCTGTCGATGCAGGTCTTCGACGGGCGGGTCGACGTGGGATCGCTGCAGATGGACCGGCCCTTCGGGGTGCTGCCGACGCTGTCGGCGGACGTGCTGGTGCACGAACTGGACCTGTATGCGATGACGTCGGTTTTCGGCTTCGGCCACATCAGCGGGCGGCTGTCGGGCAGCATCGACGGGCTGCGACTGGTGGGCTGGCAGCTGTCGTCGTTCGATGCGCGGTTCGCAACGGTGCCGCGTGCCGGCGTGCGCCAGCGGATCAGCCAGCGCGCGGTGCAGAACATCTCCAGCGTGGGCGAGGGGATGTACATCGGGGGATTGCAGGGATGGCTGATCGGGTTCTTCGATGATTTCGGCTATTCGCGCATCGCCATCAGCTGCCGCCTGGCCAACGGCGTGTGCCGGATGGGCGGCCTGCGTTCAGCGGGCAACGCCTTTACTATTGTCGAGGGCGCCGGCATTCCGCACCTGCGGGTGATCGGCCACAACCGCAACGTCGATTGGGCGACGCTGGTGGAGCGGATCGGCGCGGCGATCGGCGGCGAGGTGGCCCCGGTGGTGGATTGAACGGCGGCGACGTGCCGCGCAACGACCAGGACGAGAAGATGACGAAGCGCTGGTTTGGGCCGATGTTCGCGGCGATGGTGCTGCTGACGGCGTGCGTGACGATCAACGTGCATTTCCCGGCGGTGGAGGCGCGGGAGGCGGCCCGCGAGTTCGTGGACGACGTGATCGGGCGGCCGGCGGACGCGGATGCCGGCGAAGACCTGTTCGACGGCGGGGGGATGGCGCTGGCGCCGGCGCGGGCCCGCTTCGATGCGTGGGCGCTGCTGGGCATTGGGACGGCGCATGCGCAGGGTCCGGACATCACGGTGAGCACGCCGGCGATCGACGGGATCCGGGCGCGGATGCGGGAGCGGTTCCGCGGGACGCTGCGGCCGCATTTCGACAGCGGGGCGCTGGGGTTCGGGCGCGACGGGTCGGTGCAGGTGCGTGATGCGGGGGCGATCCCGCTGTCGGCGCGGGTGGCGGTGAACCAGGCGGTGGCGGAGCAGAACCGGGATGCGCGGGCGGTGTACCGGGAGATCGCGGTGGCGAACGGGAATCCGCAGTGGGAGGGGCGGATTGCGGAGGTGTTTGCGCGGCAGTGGATCGAACGGTCGAAGTCGGGGTGGTGGTACCAGGATTCTTCGGGAAGCTGGCGGCAGAAGTAGCTCGGTGACGAGCGCCTGGATCTTGTGCCTGATGACGCGGTGACCTGACGGGCCCCGCCGCGGCCGGGAGGCCTTTTCGCTTCATGTCCCCCGGCCTTCGCTGCGCTGCGGCCTCCTCCTTTACTTACGCGAAAAGGCCTCCCGGCCGCGGCGGGGCTCGGCTCCGGGTGGAATGTTGGGCGCTGTGCGGCGATGTGAGAGGTGGGCCATGTCCCCGATGCTCGGATGGGGGGGTGGCGTGCCAAGGGTGAGACAATGGGCGGCCGTCGATCCTGTGGTTGTGCCCGTGGCCCGTTTGAACCAGACGCCTTTTGAAGTTTCCATCACCGACCTTGCCCGCGATGGACGCGGGGCGGGGCGGCTTGAGAGTGGGAAGACGGTGTTCGTGTGGGGGGCGCTGCCGGGGGAGCGGGTCGTGGCGCGGCGGACGCGGCGGTCGCGGGATTTCGACCAGGCGGTGACGCTGGAGGTGCTGGAGGCGTCGCCGGACCGGGTGGCGCCGCGGTGCCCGCATTACGGGGGCTGCGGGGGGTGCGTGCTGCAGCATCTGGATCCGGGCAGGCAGATTGCGGCGAAGCAGGAGACGCTGCTTGGGCTGCTGCGCGAGGCGGGTGGGCTGGAGCCGGCGGAGGTGCTGGCGCCGCTGGTGGATGCGGCCTGGGGCTACCGGCGCAAGGGGCGGCTGTCGGTGCGCTGGGTGGCGAAGAAGGGGCGGACGCTGGTTGGATTCCGGGAGCCGGATCCGCGCTTCGTGGCGGATCTTTCCGAGTGCCATACGGTGGTGCCGCAGATCGGGTCGCGGATCGGTGCGCTGGCGGAGCTGGTGGACGGGCTGGAAGCCCGGGCGGTGATCCCGCAGATCGAGTTCATTGCCGGTGACGAGGCCTTGACACTGGTGATCCGGCACCTGGAGCCGCTGGTGGAGGCGGACCGGGAGAAGCTGGTTGCGTTCTCCATGGCGCACGGGCTGGCGATCTTCCTGCAGCCGGGCGGTCTTGATTCGGTGCATCCGCTGTGGCCGAAGGAGCCGCCGCGGCTGTCGCTGCGGCTGGCGCCGTGGGACGTGGAGCTGGATTTCCAGCCGATGGATTTCATCCAGGTCAACGCGGGGCTCAACGAAAAGATGATCGCGCGGGCGCTGGAACTGCTGGAGGCTGGCCCGGGCGGCAGGGTGCTGGACCTGTTCTGCGGGCTGGGCAATTTCACCCTGCCGCTGGCGCGCACGGTGCGCGAGGTGGTGGGCGTGGAGGGGGATCCGGGGCTGGTGGAGCGGGCGCGCGAAAATGCGCGCCGCAACGGGATCGGCAACGCGCACTTCCATGCCGCGGACCTCACCCTGGACCAGCGCCAGGCGCCGTGGATGGCGCAGGGTTTCGACAAGCTGCTGCTGGATCCTCCGCGCTCGGGGGCGCTTGAGGTGCTGCAGCAGCTGCCGGTAGGTCAGTTCCGGAAGATCGTCTATGTGAGTTGCAATCCGGTGTCGCTCGCGCGCGATGCGGAATACCTGGTCAACCAGCGTGGTTGGAAGCTGCGCAGCGCGGGGGTGATGGACATGTTCCCGCACACCGCGCACGTGGAGACGATCGCACTGTTCGAGCCGGCCCGGGGAGAACGCGATGGCGACTGAGATCGAGCGGAAGTTCCTGGTCCGGGGTGACGGCTGGCGGGCCGCCGCGGAGCGCTCGGAGCCCATGGCGCAGGGATACCTCAACCGGATCGACGGGCTGGTGGGCGCGGACCGGGCCAGCGTGCGGGTGCGCCTGGAGGGGCCGCGGGCGGCGCTGAACATCAAGTCCTGCGAGCCGGGGCGCAGCCGCCAGGAGTTCGAGTATCCGCTGCCGGTGGAGGATGCGCGCGCGCTGCTGGAGCTGTGCACCGGCGGCAGGGTGGAGAAGCGGCGCCATTACGTCCGCCATGGCGCGCACCTTTGGGAAGTCGACGAGTTCGAGGGCGACAACGCCGGACTGGTGGTGGCGGAAGTGGAGCTGTCCGCGCTGGAGGAGGACTTCGAGCGGCCCGAATGGCTGGGCCCGGAGGTCACCGACTTCGAGCGCTACTACAACATCGCCCTGTCGGCGCGGCCGTTTTGCGAATGGAGCGAGGCCGAGCGCCAGGGCCCGGATGGAGGGGAAGGCGATGCGCGTTGACCTGTGGTCCGACCTGGTATGCCCGTTCTGCTGGATCGGCATCACCAATTTCAGGCGCGGGCTGGAGGACCTCGGCGACGCTGCGCCGCATGTGGAACTGCACTGGCGCGCTTTCATGCTTGATCCGGACGCCGACGCGACGCCGGTGCCGCTGGCCGAGGCCTACGCCAACAAGTTCGGCGGTGAGCAGCAGGCGCGGGACATGTTCCAGCGGGTCGAGCAGGCCGGCCGCGCCGCAGGCCTCCCGATCGATTTCAGCCGTGGCCAGGTGCGGGTCTCCACGCTGCCGGCCCACCGCCTGATGTGGCTGGCGCGCGAGCGCGGCGCCGACGTCGACGCGGTGGCCGAAGCACTGTTCAGCGCGCACTTCGCGCAGGGCCGCAGCCTCGGCGAGGCCGCGACGCTGGTGGATGCCGGTGCCGCCGGCGGGCTCGACCAGGCCGCGGTCGAGGCCTTGCTTGCCGGCAGCGAGGGGACGCAGCCGGTGCAGGCCGACATGGGGCATGCGCGGCAGCTGGGCATCACCGTGGTCCCGTTCTTCGTTCTGGATGGGCGCCTGGCAGTCCGCGGCGCGCAGCCGCCGGAGGTGTTCGCCGGGGCACTGCGGCAGGCCAGCGGGCTGGCGTCCACATGACATCTGCCACAATGCGCGCAGCGATGCCGCCGATGGCATCGATGAAGGATTTTGGATGCTCGTGATCGGCGTTGCCGGCACCGAACTGACCGCTGCCGAGCGCGACTGGCTGCAGCACGATGCGTGCGCGGGAGTGATCCTGTTCACCCGCAATTTCGCCTCGCGCGCGCAGGTGGCCGAGCTGTCCGCGGCGATCCGCGAGGCCGCGCCGCGGCCCCAG
>JAAYXJ010000209.1 GCA_012515985.1 Gammaproteobacteria bacterium | reverse complement strand
CCAGCTTGCACACGCGCGCGTGCAGCTCGCGGTAGCTGACGTGCTTGGGCTCGGCGGCCGGATCGTCCGGCTCCCAGATCAGCGCGGTCTTGTCGCCGCGGGTGGCCAGGTGGCGGTCGAGGCAGTTCACGCTGGCGTTGAGTTCGCCGTCGGCGAACCAGCGGATGCGGAAGTCCTCGCGTTCGAAGCTGACGTCGCGGATGCGCGTGGGCGGCGTGATCCACTCCAGCCGCTGGGCGACGCGCCCCCAGAAGGCGTCGGGGTCGCGCACGGACTCGGCGTAATCGCGCTCGTAGTCGGCCGCGGTGACGTTGGCCTGCGCCGCGAACGCCTCGGGCACCGGATACAGGTCGGACATGGCGGTTCCTCCTTCTGGAACGGGGGCTGGCCCCAGTTTGCCGCATCGCAGCGTAGCGCGATTTAGACCTTGGTCTATTCAACGCCCGCCGGCGGCGACGCACAATGCGACCATGGACCCCGTGCCCGGCCTGGACCTGAGCCTGCCACCGTTCGACCTGCTCGACGAGGCCGGCCGCAAGCGCCTGCAGGCCAGCGTCGACATCGGCTTCCATCCCGGCGGCACCACGCTGATGGAGGCGGGCCGCCCCTCGCCGCACGTGTTCATCATCCTCAAGGGGCTGGTGCACGCCTACCAGGTGGACGACCGCGGGCGCGAGGAGCGCTTCGCCGACTACGGCCCGGGCGACATCCTCGGCGCGTGGGCGGTGATGGCCGGGCGCGCGCGCTTCAGCTACCGCGCCGAGGGCGACTGCCTGAGCCACCAGATCCCCGCGGCCACGTTCCGCCAGCTGCTCGAGGCCAACCCGCCGGTGGCGGCCTATTTCAACGAGGGGCTGGCCGCCAAGCGCCAGCTGGCCAACGGCGGCGAGCGGCGGGAGGCCGCCGAGCTGATGGTGATCCGCGTCGGCGAGGCCGACCTGGCGCCGGCCGAGCGGGTGGACGCGACCACCACCATCGCCGAGGCCAGCACGCGGCTGCGCGAGCGGCGCGTGGACTGCCTGCTGGTCTACGACCGCACCCAGGACGAACCGGGCATCGTCACCCGCACCGACCTGCTCGAGGCCCTGACCCGCGCGCGCCTGCCGCTGGACGCGCCGATCGGCCCGCTGGCCAGCCGCCCGCTGGTCACCATCGGCACCGGCGAGGTGCTGTTCCAGGCCCTGATCGAGATGACCGAGCGCCAGATCGAGCGCGTGGTGGTCACCGAGGGCCCGCGCGTGGCCGGCACCCTGGGCATGGCCGAGGTGCTGGCCCACTTCGCCAGCCACTCGCACCTGATCAGCCTGCGCCTGGCGCGCGCGCGCGACATCGATGCGATCGCCGAGGCCGCCGCCGGCATGACCCGGCTGGTGCGCAGCCTCAACGTCAACGGCACCCGCATTCCCTACATGATGGAGCTGGTGAGCGCGCTCAACAGCCGGATCATGGCCGGCATCTTCGAACTGGTGGTGCCGGCCGAGTTCCACGACCGCATCTGCCTGCTGGTGATGGGCAGCGAGGGCCGCCGCGAGCAGCTGCTCAAGACCGACCAGGACAACGCCCTGGTGCTGGCCGACGACCTCGACTGGCCGGGGCTGGGCGAGGCCATGGACCGCTTCAGCGCGGCGCTGGCCAAGGTCGGCTACCCGCCCTGCCCGGGCCGGGTGATGGTCGACAACCCGCACTGGCGGATGGGCACGGCGCAGTGGCGCGAACGCATCGGGCAGTGGAAGCGCGTGCACGGCGGCCAGGGCGCGCTGGACCTGTCGATCGCGCTCGACGCGCGGCCGATCGCCGGCAACCTCGAACTGTTCGCGCCGGTCAAGGACGATCTGATGGCGCTGGGCGAGGACGAGATCCTGCTCCACCACATGGCCGCGGCCACGCTCGAGTTCGACACCCCGCTCACCTTCTTCGGCCGGGTGCGCCACGACGGCGCCGGCACCGACATCAAGAAGGGCGGCATCTTCCCGGTGGTCCACGGTCTGCGCTGCCTGGCGCTGCGGCACGGGATCCGCGCCACCAGCAGCCGCGATCGCTGCGCGGCCCTGATGGAGATGGGCGAACTCTCGCCCGGCCTCGGGCGCGACCTGCCGCAGGCGCTCAACGTGTTCCAGCACATGCGCCTGGACGCGCAGTTCGCGGCACTCGACGAGGGCCGCGCGCCGGACAACCACATCGATCCCACGCGCCTGCGCCGCCTCGACCGCGAGCTGATGCGCGACGCGCTGCTGGTGGTCAAGGAATTCCGCGCCCACGTGCGCCAGAGCTTCCACCTGCGCGACTGAGATGAAGTCTCTGCGGACGAGCGCGCTGCGGCGCTGGTGGCTGCGACGCAGGGCCGGCAGCGGGCCCTGGGCCTGCCTGCTGCGGCCGGCGCCGCCGGGCGAATGGGTCAGCCTGGACATGGAGACCACCGGTCTGGACCCGAAGCGCGATCAGATCCTCAGCCTGGCCGCGGTGCCGGTGCGCGACGGACGGGTGCTGGTCTCGGAGCGCTTCGAGCGCCGCATCCGCACCCATCGCGCGTTCGGCATCGAGTCGATCCGCCACCACCACATCACCCCGGAGGAAGCCGCGCGCGGGGTGGCGGTCACCGAGGCGGTGCGCGAGTTCCTCACCTGGCTCGAGGGGCGCACCCTGCTCGGCTACCACCTGGCCTTCGACCTCGCGATGCTCGCGCCGCACGTGCGCGCGCTGACGGGCTTCGCCCTGCCCAACCCGCGCGTGGACCTGGCCGAGGCCTTCGCCGCGCGCGCGCGCCGCGCCCAGCCCAATGCGCCGCCCAACCTCGACTTCGGCCACATCGCCGGCAGCCTCGGCGTGCCGGTGCTCGGCCGTCACAGCGCGCTGGGCGACGCGGTCACCGTCGGCCTGTGCTGGCTGGCGCTGCAGTCCGCGCGCGGCGACGCCGCCGGCAGGTCCGGACGATAGGCCCGGCGGCGGCCGCGGCGTATTCGACCAATGGCGAATAGGCGGACGCCTGCCTCCCGGTCAGGCTCCGGGGACCGCGCGCTGCGCGGATCCTGTGGGAGGGAGCAATGACGATGAAACGACGCCACTCGCGGCGGCTGCTGGCCACCGCGGTACTGGTCGCCCTGGCGGCGCCCGGCATGGCCTTCGCGCAGACGGCGAAGGAGATCGAACTCGAGGCCCGCGTGGCCCAGCTCGAAGCGCAGATCCAGAGCCTGCTGCAGGCGCAGCAGCAGCAACAGGAAAGCCTGAGCCAGACCCGGACCCGGCTGGACGAGGTCCAGGTGGCGCAGGCGCCCAAGCCGGTCCAGTCCAAGCCGATCCTGGCCAACCCGGACGCGGTGTTCACCTACGGCGGCTTCATCAAGCTCGACGCGATGGCCACCGACACCAGCGACGGCGTGATCGCCGAAGGTTCGGCCGGCCGCATGTTCTACGTGCCCAGCACGATCCCGGTGGCCGCCGACGGCGCCGAGCCCGACACCGATCCGTATACCGACGTGCACGCCGCGTTCTCGCGCTTCTGGTTCGCGGCCGACCACACGACCGAGAACGGCAACAAGTTCCGCGGCTTCATCGAGGCCGACCTGTTCGGCGGCGGCACCTCGAACCTGGGCAACGAGGTCTCCACCAACACCCACGGCATCACCATCCGCCACGCCTACGTGACCTGGAACAACTGGCTGGCCGGCCAGACCTGGTCGAACTTCCAGGACGTGGCGGCGCTGCCCGAGGCGGTCGACTTCGTCGGCGTCACCGAAGGCACCACCTTCGTGCGCCAGGCGCAGATCCGCTACACCAGCGGCCCGTTCTCGGTTTCGCTGGAGAACCCGCACACCACGGTCAGCAACGTCGTCAACGCCGCGCGCAACAACGCCGGCGGCAACGACCTGATGCCCGACCTCACCGCCCGCTACGTGGCCAAGGGCGACTGGGGCCACTTCTCGGCGGCCGGCCTGCTGCGCCAGCTCAAGTCGGGCGACGAGACCACCACCGGCGCGGCGTTCAGCCTCTCGGGCCGGTTCAACCTCGGCGCCAGCGACGACATCCGCTGGATGGCCAACTACGGCGAGGGCATCGGCCGCTACATGGGCTTCGGCCTGGGCGCCGACGCGGTGGCCGACGCCAACGGCCGGCTGCACGCCCAGACCGGCGCCGGCGGCTTCGTGGCGTGGCGGCACGCGTTCACCCCGGAGCTGCGCTCGAACCTGATGTACTCGGTGGCCGCGTTCGACAACGACCGCAACCTGGCCGGCTGGGGCCTGGACAGCTGGGCGGCGGTGGAGCGCGCGCACTCCTTCCACGCCAACCTGATCTATTCGCCGTTCCCCAAGCTGGACATCGGCGCGGAGATCGGCTGGGGCCAGCGTGAGCTCGAGGACAGCCGCAAGGGCGACCTCAGGCGCATCCAGACCACCGTCAAGTACACCTTCTGATCGACCGACCGCACGAGGGGGCAACGAAAGACATGTCCGAGAAATCACCACAGCACTACTGGAAGGCCAACCTGCGGATCATCTGGATCTGCATGTCGATCTGGGCCCTGGTGTCCTACGGGTTCGGCATCATCCTGCGGCCGCTGCTCGCCGGCATCCGCATCGGCGGCACCGACCTGGGCTTCTGGTTCGCGCAGCAGGGCTCGATCCTGACCTTCATCGTGCTGATCTTCTACTACACCTGGTACATGAACCGGCTCGATCGCGAGTACGACGTGGACGAGCAATAAGGGGCGACCATGGATCAGTTCACTCTCAATCTCATCTTCGTCGGCGGCTCGTTCCTGCTCTACATCGCGATCGCGATCTGGGCCAAGGCCAGCTCGACCTCCGAGTTCTACGCCGCCGGCCGCAGCGTCCATCCGGTCACCAACGGCATGGCGATCGCCGCCGACTGGATGTCGGCGGCCTCGTTCATCTCGATGGCCGGCCTGATCGCCTTCGTCGGCTACGGCAACTCGGCCTACCTGATGGGCTGGACCGGCGGCTACGTGCTGCTGGCGATGCTGCTGGCGCCGTACCTGCGCAAGTTCGGCCGCTTCACCGTGCCCGACTTCATCGGCGACCGCTACTACAGCCGGGTCGCACGCCTGGTGGCGGTGGCGTCGCTGCTGATGATCTCGATCACCTACGTGATCGGGCAGATGACCGGCGCCGGCGTGGCCTTCTCGCGCTTCCTGGAGGTGGACACCAACACCGGCCTGCTGATCGCCTCGGCGGTGGTGTTCGTGTACGCGGTGCTGGGCGGCAT
>JAAYXJ010000208.1 GCA_012515985.1 Gammaproteobacteria bacterium | reverse complement strand
GATCCAGTGCAGGCCGATGAGCCCGGTCCAGCCGTCTGGCGCCAGCAGGCGCGCATGCCGCTCGGCACGCCAGGCCTCATGCCCGGCGACGAACTCCGCATCGGCGGCCGCCCGTGCGGAAGCTTCCGCTCCGTTTGCGCCTGCCGCTCCCTCCTGCCCTGCCGAACATGCGGCCAGGGCCAGCACCAGTGCGGCCGCCGCCGGCCAGCGGCCCCCCATGATCCCCATTGGTCAACGTCCCCTCATGAACCAGCGATCGATCTCGGCCAGGCTGAAGCGCGCCCAGGTCGGGCGGCCATGGTTGCATTGGCCCGAGCGTTCGGTCTCCTCCATCTGCCGCAGCAGGGCGTTCATTTCCGGCAGCGTGAGGCGCCGGTTGGCGCGCACGGAACCGTGGCAGGCCATGGTCGAGAGCAACTCGTCGCGCGCGCTTGCCACGCGCCGGCTGACGCCGTTCTCGCGCAGATCCGCGAGCACGTCGCGCAGCAGCGCCTCGGTGTCGCCTTCGGCCAGCAGTGCCGGCACGCCGCGCAACAGCAGTGATCCGGGCCCGGTGCGCGATACCTCGAAGCCCAGTTCGGCCAGCGTCCCTGCCTCGCGCTCCGCCACGTCGGCCTCGCGCTCGGACACCGCCACCGCCTGCGGTACCAGCAGCGGCTGCACGCGAAGGCCCTCATGATCGTGGGCCCGCTTGAGCTTTTCGTATGCAATGCGCTCGTGCGCGGCGTGCATGTCCACCACGATCAGTCCACCGGCGCACTGGCTGAGGATGTAGATTCCGTGCAGCTGCGCCAGCGCGTAGCCGAGCGGTGGCGCCGCGGTGTCGTCGGCAGCCGGCAGCGCAGCGGCGACGGAGGCGGAAGCGGGCGTGGCAGCAGGCTGCGGCGGCTGGCCCGTTCCATAGAGCGCGGCATGGCCCGCCCGCGCCTCGTCGGTGCGCAACGCCAGCCCGGCCTGCGATGCCTGGAGTGCCCCTACCCCCCGGCCCGAAACCGCCGCGCCCCCGAAGGCCCGGGCGTCGGCCGACTCCGCCGCTGCGGGCTGCTGGCCGGCCCGCGTCCCTGCGAGCGCCTGTTGCAAGGTCCGGTAGACGAAGTCATAAACCAGCCGCGTATCGCGGAACCGGACCTCATGCTTGGCCGGATGCACGTTGACGTCCACGCGGGCGGGATCCAGTTCCAGGAACAGGACCCAGGCCGGCTGCCTGCCGTGGTA
Organism: Gammaproteobacteria bacterium; assembly: GCA_012515985.1. Taxonomy (GTDB): domain Bacteria; phylum Pseudomonadota; class Gammaproteobacteria; order Xanthomonadales; family Xanthomonadaceae; genus Luteimonas. The sequence goes on along the minus strand of JAAYXJ010000208.1, from coordinate 3,602 downwards.
CATCACGTCCGAATACGCCTGCTTCACGGCGTGCGCCACGCTCCGGTCGCGCACGCTGCGGCCGTTCACGTACAGGTACTGCTGGTCGGCACTGGCGCGCGAATAGGCAGGCAGGGCGATCCATCCGTGCAGGCGCAGGCCCGCACCGGCGTGCTCCACGCGCAGCGCATGCCTGGCGAACTCAGCGCCGAGCGTCTCATGCAGGCGCTCGTCGGAGAACAGCTCGCCGCCTCCGCGATACCGGCGCGCGGGCTTGCCGTTCACGGAGACCCGCAGCTCGACATCCGGCCGCGCAAGCGCCAGGGACCGCAGCCACTCCTCGATATGGCCCTGCTCGGTGCGCTCGGCGCGCAGGAAGCGCCGACGCGCCGGCACGTTGAAGAACAGCTCGCGCACCTCGACCGTTGTGCCCGGCGGGTGTTGCCGGGGGGCGAGCTCACCCACGCGGCCGCCCTCGACTGGCAGGGCCATGCCGTGCGCATCACCCGGCCGGCGCGAGGCGATCAGGAAGCGGCTGACCGAAGCGATCGACGGCAGGGCCTCGCCACGGAATCCGAGCGTGGAGACCATCTCCAGATCATCGAGCGAGGCGATCTTGCTGGTGGCATGGCGGGAAACCGCCAGGGGCAATTCGTCGGGGGCGATGCCGCCGCCGTCATCGCGCACCCGGATCAGGCGCGCACCGCCTTCCTCCAGGTCGATATCGACGCGGGTGGCGCCGGCGTCAAGGGCATTCTCCACCAGTTCCTTGACCACCGAAGCGGGTCGTTCCACGACCTCCCCGGCGGCGATCTGGTTGATCAGGACATCGGGCAGCGGCTGGATACTCACGCGCCGATGATAGTAGGAGCTTGCTGCGCGTGCGAAACGGTCCGGGGGATCAGGGGCTGCCGCCGGACACCTCGCCGCGCTGCCCGCCCTGGCGCTCGGCCATGGCCCGGGCCGCGAACAGCGTGCCGGGCGGCGGCTGGTTGGAGAAATAGGTGTTCACGCCGTCAAGCACGGCCCGCGCCACGGTGCGCTGGAACTGCGGGTCGATCAGGCGCTTTTCCTCTTCGGGGTTGGAGAGGAAGGCCGTTTCCACCAGCATCGCCGGCATGTCCGACGTGCGCAGCACCGCGAAATTGGCGCGCTCGATATGCGGCTTGTGGTTGTTGCCGATGCGCTTGAGGCCCTCGAGGATATGCTGCCCCGCGTCTTCGGACGCCTTCATCTGACCGCTCTGGGTCAGGTCGAGCAGCACCGAGGCCAGGGTGTCATCGGTTTCCTGCAGGCGCACCCCGCCAATCAGGTCGGCGGCGTTCTCCTTGTCCGCAAGCCAGCGCGCGCGCTGCGAAGACGCCCCGCGCAGGGAGAGCACGTACACCGAAGAGCCCTTCGCATTGCGGTTGTGGGCGGCGTCGGCATGGACCGAGATGAACATGTCCGCGCCCGCCTCCCGCGCCAGGCGGGTGCGGTGATGAAGCGGAATGAAGACGTCGCTGTCGCGGGTGAGGTAGGCCTTGAGGCCGGGCGTGGCATCGACCTGGCGCGCGAGTTCGCGCGCAATGGCGAGCGTTACATCCTTCTCGCGGGTACCGCTGGGGCCCACCGCACCCGGGTCCTGGCCGCCATGGCCGGCGTCGATCGCGATCACCAGCGGACGCATGACGTCGGCGGGCTGCACCGGGACCGGCGCGGGCGCGGCCTCCCGCGCCACGCTCGAATGCGCCTGCGCGGACTGCGCAGACTGCGCGGGTTGCGCAGCGGCGGGCACCAGACCGCCAGCATGGGCATCGGCGCCCTCCGCAATCCGGGCGCCCCCGGCGGCAATCTGGGCCACGAGGCGATTGGTGGCGGCATTGGACGCTTCCACCGGGTCAGCCGCCGGTGCTGCCGGTTCCTGCGGAGCGACGCTGGCAAGCAGCGCGGCGATCGGATCGTGCGCGCCGCCTGCAACCGGCCGGGGGGCGGCAGCCGGGTCGTCGGGCCACTCCACCACCAGCCGCGCGCCATCGGCGGCCGGCTCCAGGCGCGGCCCCATGGCGACCACGGCGCTTGCCAGGTCGAAGACGATGCGCGTAACGCCCGGCTCCGGCTGCCCGCTGCGCACGCCGCTCACAAGGCCTGCGGGCGACGGCAGCTTGAATCCACTGGCCAGGCGCCCGCCCGGGAGATCAATCACCAGGCGGTCCGGATTGGCGAGCGAAATGACCTTGAACTCGGCGGTGCCGTCCAGCTTCAGCTCGGCGCGCGTTCCCGTGGGACCCGTGGACAGCTGCAAGCCGCTGATTTCAGAAGCCTTTGCGACGTTCCACAGCAGCCCGGCCACCAAGGCAAGGCCAAGCAGGATTTCCTCGACGCGGGCTCCGCGGATGCGCATGGTGCCAAGTCAACCACCACGGAAAATGTAATGCAAGCGTTTTTTCCTTGTAAATCCGTGGCCTGCTGATCCTTCCTGCAGTTACGGTTCAGGAAAGGCGTCCAACTGGCCACTGTCGACCAATGCGGACAGCCATGATTCGCCCGCCGGGCTGGCCGGCACGAGCTCTACTTCCCGCCCGCCCCCGCGGATCGCAAGCCGGATTTCCAGGTCTGCCGGAGGCAGGCCGCCCTCGCCGCGTCCGGGCCACTCCACCAGCCACAGTGCGGCCTGCGCTTCATCCAGGCCCAGGAATTCCAGCTCCGCGCCCGAGCCGATCCGGTACAGGTCCAGGTGCAGCGCCTCGCCCCCCTCCACCGCATAGCGCTCCACCAAGGTGTAGGTGGGGCTGCGGATCGGACCGGTGACCCCCAGGCTGCGCAGCCAGGACCGGGCCAGCGACGATTTGCCCGCGCCGAGCCCCCCGTGCAGGTAAACCACCGCCGGTCCGGGCTGGCTTGCGGCCAGCAGGCGGGCCAGCCGCGCGGTGGCCTGCTCATCGGCGAGCGTGAGCCGCACCGTGCCTGGCCTCACCCGTTCACCAGCGCGCGCAGGTGGGGGAAGAGGTCCGAAGCCAGCATCCCACGCTCGCCGCCGTTGCCAGCGGCCAGGTCGCCGGCGACGGCGTGCAGCAGCGCGCCGGTCGCAGCTGCTTCGAAGGCATGGAGCCCCTGCGCCCGCAGCGCGGCGATCACCCCGGTCAGCACGTCCCCGGTGCCGCCGCTGGCCAGGCCGGGGTTTCCCGCGGAGACCACGCGCGGCAGCCGTTCGGGCGCGGCGACCACGGTCCCGGCACCCTTGAGCACCACGACGCAGCCGAAGGCCTCGCACAGCCGGCGCGCCGCCGAGAGCCGATCCGCCTGGACCTGGGCCGTGGTGGTCTGCAGGAGCCGGGCGGCTTCCCCCGGATGGGGGGTGAGGATGGCATCGGCCGGCAGCCGCTGGGTGCCGCCCCCCTTTGCCAGCAGGTTGAGCCCGTCCGCGTCGATCACCAGGGGTTTGCCCGCGGCGAGTGCCACGCCGAACAGGGCCGATCCCCACGCCGCCTGCCCCAGTCCGGGGCCGATTGCCACCACCCCGGCCCGGTCCATCAGCGCGCGCAGCGCGGCGGCGCCATCCACCGCCTGCGCCATCACCTCCGGGCACCGGGACAGCATCGCCGGCACGTGCGCCGCCCGCGTCGCCACGCCCACCAGGCCCG
>JAAYXJ010000207.1 GCA_012515985.1 Gammaproteobacteria bacterium | reverse complement strand
GCGCCCAGCCTCAAGCCCAAGGACGTGATCGCCGGGGTGATCAAGGCCAAGGGCACCACCTCCGTCCCCAGCGGGGACCGGCTGACCCTGCTGCGCGACGCCGATGGCGACGGCGACTACGAGCTGCAGACCGTGTTTGCCGACAACCTGGATGCGCCCTACGGCCTGGCGCTGGTGGACGACACCCTCTATGTGGCGAACCAGGATGCGGTGGTGACGTTCGATTACCGCCCGGGCATGACCCAGGCCGCCGGTCCGCCGGAGGAGCTGACCAGGCTGCCATCGCAGATCAACCACCACTGGACCAAGGCCATGACCGCGAGCGCGGACGGCCGCTTCCTGTACGTGGGCATCGGCTCCAACAGCAACATCACCGAACGCGGCATGGTGGCCGAGCAGGACCGGGCGGTGATCTGGGAGATCGATGCCGACACCGGCATGCACCGCGAATACGCGGGCGGCCTGCGCAACCCCACCGCGCTGGCCATCCAGCCCGGCACCGGCCAGCTGTGGGCGGTGGTGAACGAGCGCGACGAGATCGGCCCGGACCTTGTGCCCGACTACCTCACCTCGGTGCAGGAGGGTGGCTTCTACGGCTGGCCGTGGGCTTACTGGGGCCAGAACGTGGATGACCGCGTGCGCCCCGAAAACCCGGAAAAGGTCGCCGAAACCATCGTCCCCGACTATGCGCTCGGCTCGCACGTGGCCGCGCTGGGCCTGGACTTCTCCAGCCCGGTGATGGGGCCGGAGTTCGCCGACGGCGTCTTCATCGGCCAGCACGGCAGCTGGAACCGCGCCGACCCGGTGGGCTACAACGTCATCTTCGTGCCCTTCAGCAACGGCCAGCCCGCCGGTGACCCGATTGAATTCGCGGGCGGCTTCCGCGAGGACGACGGCCCCACCTATGGCCGGCCCGTGGGCGTGACCGTAGACCCCGCCGGCGCGCTGATCGTGGCCGACGACCTGTCCAACACCATCTGGCGGATCTCGCGGATCGGAGGCCCGGCGGTTGAATCACCCCCCGACGCCCGCCTGATCCCCGAGCCGCCCGACGCCGATCCCGACCCGTCCGACCAGGACCAGGGCGGCGAGGACAACGACTGAGCTGCGGCCCGCGGCCCCTCACCGGGCCGCGGGCCGGGTTTCGTGTCCCAGCCGGCCGGACCCGCCGGTCAGCCTGCGGGCAGTTCCAGGCGCACCCGCAGGCCGCCGCCCTCCCGGGCATTCAGTTCCACGGTGCCGTCGTACCTGCCCACGATGGCGCTGACGATCGACAGCCCCAGGCCCGCGCCATCACCCCCATCGCGGCTGCTCGCGCCCCGCCAGAAGCGCTGGCCGGCATTGGCCAGCTCCGCTTCGCTCATGCCGGGTCCGCGGTCGGCCACTTCGATCGCAACGCGCCGGCCAGCGCGGTCAAAGCGCACCGCAAGCTCCACCGGCGTCCCGCCCCCGTAGCGCAGCGCATTGTCGAGCACGTTGCGCAGCGCGGTAACGAGCATCGAGTGCGGGATGGGACTGGCCGCATCGGCGCCCGACACTTCCAGCGCGATCTTTTCCCGGTCCGGTTCGGGGATGCGGGCGATCACGTCCCCCACCGCGCCCAGCACCGAATCACAGGCGTCTCCGGCCCCGCCGGCCGCCTCCGCCCGGGTGAGGATCATGAGCTGGTCCAGCGTGTGGCGCAGGCGGCGCACCCCTTCCCCCGCGCTGCGCAGCGATTCGGCGTCCGGCCCGGCCGCCATCCGCGCCACCTGCAGGTGGGTGTCCACCACCGTCAGCGGCGTG
>JAAYXJ010000206.1 GCA_012515985.1 Gammaproteobacteria bacterium | reverse complement strand
GAGCTGGCAGTCGTCGCAGCCGAAGATGCGGTTGCCGATCGCCGGGCGCAGTTCCTCGGGGATGGCGCCTTCGTGTTCGATGGTGAGGTAGGAGATGCAGCGCCGGGCGTCAAGGCGGTAGGGGGCGGTGATGGCGCGGGTGGGGCAGATGTCGATGCAGCGGGTGCAGCTGCCGCAGTGGGCTGGGGCCGGCTGGTCCACCGGCAGCGGGAGATCCAGGTAGATCTCGCCGAGGAAGAACCACGAGCCGCCGTCGCGATCGATGAGGCAGGTGTGCTTGCCGATCCAGCCCAGGCCGGCATTGCGGGCGAGGGCGCGCTCGAGCACCGGCGCGGAATCGACGAAGACGCGGAAGCCGAAGGGGCCGATCTCCCGGGCGATCTGCGCCGCCAGCTTCTGCAGGCGGTTGCGCATCAGCTTGTGGTAATCGCGCCCAAGCGCGTAGCGGGCGACGTAGGCGCGCTCGCCGTCGGCCAGGGTCTGCCAGGCCCCGTCGTGTTCGCGGCCGTAATCCAGGCCCACCGACACCACCCGCAGGGTGCCGGGCACGAGTTCCTGCGGCCGCGAGCGCTTGGTGCCGTGGCGGGCCATCCACTCCATGTCGCCGTACAGCCCCCTGGACAGCCAGTCGCGCAGGTGGTCTTCGTCCTCGCCCAGCTCGATCCCGGCGATTCCGCAGCGCTGGAACCCGGCTTTCAGGGCCAGCTGGCGGATGCGTTCGGCGACGGCGTGCGGATCGCAGGCGCCGTGGGGCAGGGCGGCGGGGGCTTGCATGGCAGGGCAAGTATAGAATCGCGGCCATGGGCACCGTCGGCACCGGACATCTGGCGAATCTCCATGACCGCGCGGGACTGCGGGCGCTGGAGGCCGCGGCAGTGGCCCGCCTGGACGGCGATGGGTTCGCGCTCATGGCGAGGGCGGGCGAGGCGGCGTGGCGCGTGCTGCTGGGGCGCTGGCCGAGTGCACAGCGGATCGTCGTGGCCTGCGGACCAGGGAACAACGGTGGCGACGGCTATGTGCTTGCGCTGCACGCGCTGAGATCCGGGCGCCAGGTGTCGGTGCTGAGGCTGGACGGGCACGGGCCTGCCACCACGCTCGCGCGCCGCGCCTGCCGCGAATACGAGCAGGCGGGCGGGGAGATCGAGGGATTCGGGGGGCAGCTGCCGGCCGCGGACGTGCTGGTGGATGCGCTGTTCGGGATCGGGCTTTCGCGGGCGCCTGACGCCGCGACGGGCGCGCTCATCCAGGCCATGAATGCATCCAGCGCGCGCGTGCTTTCGCTGGATGCGCCCAGCGGGGTGGATACGGACTCCGGAGCGGTGCCGGGCGTGGCGGTGCACGCGGATGCGACGGTGCAGTTCATCGCCGCGCACGCCGGCTTGCGCACTGGCGCGGCACTGGGGCATGTCGGCGTACTGGAGCTGGCCGCACTGGATGTCCCGGTGGAGGTGCTGGAAAGCGTTGAACCGGTGGCGGCCTGCCTGCGGGCCGACGACCTGGCCGGTCACTTCGAGCCGCGCAGCCGCACCGCGCACAAGGGGGACTCGGGATACCTGCTTTGCATCGGCGGCGAGCACGGCACCGGTGGGGCGGTGCTGCTGGCTGCGGAGGCCGCGCTGCGTTCCGGCACGGGCCTGGTGGGCGTGGCGACGCGGGCGGCGCACGTGCCGGCGATGCTGTCCCGGTGCCCGGAGGTGATGGCGCAGGCGGTGGATGGCGCCGCCGCGCTGCGCGCGCTGATGGACCGGGCCGGGGT
>JAAYXJ010000205.1 GCA_012515985.1 Gammaproteobacteria bacterium | reverse complement strand
GGATCCAGAGCCTGGTCATCATCGCCCGCAAGCTGGTCCGCTTGGCGTTCGCCCTGCTCAAGAGTGGCGAGGAATACCGCCCCCAGCTTCCCCAGGGGGCTACCGCCACTACATAGAATCTCCTACAACAGCCCCCAGCCCAAGCCAAGGCACCAGCCCCCGCCGGGCCCCCAGCCCCGGTCCCGCCAAGCCTTCAGCCCAGGCGCTGGGCGAGCATTTCCTCGAGCTTGCGCTGGTCGGCGGCGAAGCGGCGGATGCCTTCGGCGAGCTTCTCCGTAGCCATGGCGTCCTCGTTGTGCTGCCAGCGGAAGTCGGGCTCCTCCAGCAGCGCGGGCGGGTCGGCGCGGGTGCCGTCGTCCACCAGGCCGCGCGCGACCGGGGCGTCGGAAGACTCCAGTTCGCCCAGCAGCTCGGGCGAAATGGTGAGCCGGTCGCAGCCCGCCAGCGCCAGCACCTGCCCGGTGTTGCGGAAGCTAGCGCCCATCACCACGGTCTTGAAGCCATGGCGCTTGTACCAGTTCCAGATCCGGGTCACGGACTGCACGCCCGGGTCGTCCTGCGGCGTGGCCGGGCGGTCGGCGCCGGTGGCCAGGTGCCAGTCGAGGATGCGGCCGACGAAGGGCGAGATCAGGAACACCCCGGCCTCGGCGCAGGCCACCGCCTGGGCGAAGGAGAACAGCAGGGTCAGGTTGCAGTGGATCCCTTCGCGCTCGAGCTGCTCGGCCGCGCGGATGCCCTCCCAGGTGGAGGCGATCTTGATCAGCAGCCGGTCGCTGCCGATGCCGGCATCGGCGTACAGCTCCACCAGGCGCCGCGCCTTGGCGATGGTGCCGTTGGTGTCGAAGCTGAGCCGCGCGTCGACTTCGGTCGATACCCGGCCGGGAATGAGCTTGAGGATCTCGGCGCCAATAGCCACGGCGAGGCGGTCGCAGGCATCCGCCACCCGCGCCCCGCCCCTTCCCCTGGCCGCCGACAGCGCGCCGTCCAGGACCTCGGCATATGCGGGCAGCGAGGCGGCCTTGAGCAGCAGCGACGGGTTGGTGGTGGCATCCTGCGGCCGGAACCGGCCGATCGCCTCGATGTCGCCGGTGTCGGCGACCACGGTGGACAGCTTGCGCAGCTGTTCAAGCTGGTTCGGCATCACATGCTCCCGCGGAAATCCGCGCCCATTGTCTCACCTGCTCCCCGGGGGTGTCCGCGCACGAGGGCAGGCGTTCACTGGACCCTGGCGAATGGCGTGTTCCCGGGGCGGGCGGTACGCTGCGGGCTGGCAATCGCACCGGACCCACATGGCCGACACCGAACTCCGCATCGCGCTGCTGATCGACGCCGACAACGCGCCGGCCAGCAAGATCGAGCCGATCCTCACCGAGCTGGCCCGCCACGGCGTGGCCAACGTGCGCCGTGCCTACGGCAACTGGAAGAACCCCCACCTCAGGGGCTGGGAGGATTGCCTGCACACGTATGCCATCCAGCCGGTCCAGCAGTTCGCCTACACCGCGCGCAAGAACGCCTCGGACATGGCCATGGTGATCGACGCGATGGACCTGCTGTACACGGGGAACCTGGACGGCTTCGCGATCGTCTCCAGCGACGCCGACTTCACCCCTCTGGTGATGCGCCTTCGCAACCAGAACATGCGGGTGTTCGGCTTTGGCGAGGAGAAGACGCCCAAGCCCTTCGTCAACGCGTGCTCGACCTTCCTCTACCTCGAGAAGCTGGGCGTGGCCGACGCCGAGGGCAAGGAGGAAGCGTCCAGGCCCAAGTCCAGCTCCGAGCTGCAGCGCGACGACCAGCTGATCCACCTGCTGCGCAATGCGGTCTCGGCGACCTCCGACGATTCCGGCTGGGCGCACCTGGGCGTGGTGGGCAGCCACATCCGCAACCACACCTCGTTCGACGAGCGCAACTACGGCTACCGCAACCTGAGCGCGCTGTTCGAAGCCACCGGCCTGTTCGAGCTGAGGCGCGAAGGCCAGCTGGTGGAGGTGCGCGAGAAGCCCCGCGCGAAGCCCCGCAAGCGCGCCCGCAAGAAGGCCGCCGCCTGACCCCCAGGCCGGGCAGCGGTCGCATCAGTACAGGTCGACCGGGTCGACGTCGAGCGACCAGCGGACCCTGCGCGCTTCGGGGAGGGCGTAAAGCGCGGGGACAAGTTCGTTGAGGGCGGCATGCAGCGGCGCGCGGCCCGGCGCCGAGAACAGGAGCTGGGCGCGGTAATGCCCGGCCCGCCGGGCCATGGGCGCCGGCATCGGTCCATTGGCTTCCACATCCGCCGCCGCCGGGTTGATGCCGGAGAGCCGCTCCTGCCAGTCGCCCAGGGCGCGCCGGGCCGCGTGCAGGAAGGCCATTGGCGGGTCGGCGTGCTTCGCCTCCGCGCGCAGCATCGCCAGGTGCGCGAACGGCGGGAAACCTGCGGCCTGCCGCTGCGCCAGCTCGGTCTCGGCGAACGCGTGGTAGCCGCCGTTGATCAGCGTTTCCAGCAGCGGGTGGTCGGGATGGTGGGTCTGCAGCAGCACCTCGCCTGCGCGCTCCGCGCGGCCGGCGCGCCCGGCCACCTGGATCAGCAGCTGGGCAAGCTTCTCCGGGGCCCGGAAGTCGGCCGAGAACAGGCCTTCGTCGATCCCCACCACCGCCACCAGCGTCAGCCCGGCCAGGTCGTGCCCCTTGGCCAGCATCTGCGTGCCCACCAGGATCCCGGCCTGGTCGCCGAGCCCGGCCAGCAGTTTCTCCAGCGCGTCGCGCCGCCGGGTGCTGCCGCGGTCGATGCGCAGCACCGGGTAATCGCCAAAGCGGGCCGCCAGCAG
>JAAYXJ010000204.1 GCA_012515985.1 Gammaproteobacteria bacterium | reverse complement strand
TACTTCTCCTTCAATCCGCGCAGGATCGCGATCGTGTCCTCCACCGTCGGCTCGTCCACCAGCACCTTCTGGAACCGACGCTCCAGCGCCGCGTCCTTCTCGATGTACTGCCGGTATTCGTCCAGCGTGGTCGCGCCGATGCAGTGCAGCTCGCCGCGCGCCAGCGCCGGCTTGAGCATGTTGCCCGCGTCCATCGCGCCGTCGGCCTTGCCCGCGCCCACCACCGTGTGCAGCTCGTCGATGAACAGGATGATCCGGCCCTCGTTCTTGGCCAGGTCGTTGAGCACGCCCTTCAGCCGCTCCTCGAACTCGCCCCGGTACTTGGCCCCCGCGATCAACGCGCCCATGTCCAGCGCCAGCACCCGCTTGCCGCGCAGGCCCTCGGGCACCTCGTTGTTCACGATCCGCTGCGCCAGCCCCTCCACGATCGCGGTCTTGCCCACACCGGGCTCGCCGATCAGCACCGGGTTGTTCTTGGTGCGCCGCTGCAGCACCTGGATCGTGCGCCGGATCTCCTCGTCGCGCCCGATCACCGGGTCCAGCTTCCCGGACTCCGCCCGCGCCGTGAGGTCCACCGTGTACTTCTCCAGCGCCTGCCGCGCCTCCTCGGCGTTCTCGTCCTGCACGCTCTCCCCGCCGCGCACCTTGTCGATCGCCGCCTCCAGCTGCTCCCGGTTCGCACCGGCCGCCTTCAGCGCCCGCCCCGCCGCGCCGCCATCCTCCAGCGCCGCCAGCAGGAACAATTCCGAAGCGATGTACGCATCGCCCCGCTGCTGCGCCAGCTTGTCGGTGACGTTCAGGAGCCGCCCCAGGTCATTGCCGACCGAAACGCTCCCGGCCTGCCCCGACACCCGCGGCAACCCGTCGAGGATCTCCCCAAGGCGCTCCCGCAGCAGCGGCACGTTCACCCCCGCCTGCCCCAGCAGCGGCCGCGTCCCGCCGCCCTGCTGGTCGATCAGCGCCACCAGCAGGTGCGCCGGCTCAATCAGATTGTGGTCGCGGCCAACCGCCAGCGACTGCGCATCCGCCAGAGCCTGCTGGAAGCGCGAAGTAAGCCTGTCCATCCGCATCGGACTGTCCTCTGTGTCAGGGCCGGGACTGCCCCGGCGATGATCACCAGATGCGGGCGGGAACCACGTGAATCAAGTATTCAGAAAACCTGCACAAACGGCCCCACTGGGCCCCATACCCACCGCAGCCGAGCGCTGCCGCGGCCGGGAGGCCTTTGCGCGTAAGTAAAGGAGGAGGAAGACGCCGCAGGCGGATTCCGGGGGACATGGAGCGCAAAGGCCTCCCGGCCGCGGCGGGGCCCATCAGATCACGCCGCCATCCATCACGCCGTCAGTCCAGAGGCGTCGGCTGGATGATCTCCACCCAGTACCCGTCCGGGTCCTTGATGAACGCAATCTCCCGCATCCGCCCATCCGTCAACCGCTTCTGGAACGGCACGCCCAGCTGCTCGAACCGCTCGCACGCCGCCACCACGTCCGGCACCGTCACGCAGATATGCCCGAACCCGCGCGGATCCGAATTCCCGTCGTGGTATACCGCCCCCTCTTCCTTCTCCGTCCCGTGGTTGTGCGTCAGCTCCAGCACCCCCCGCTGCCGCGCCACCCACGCCTTGCGGCCCGCATCGTCCTCGGGAATCACCGACGGATCATCCACGTGCACCAGGAAGTACAGGCTGAACCCGTTCTCCGGGTAATCGTTCTTGCGCACCAGCGTGAAGCCGAGCACCCGCGTATAGAAATCCAGCGACGCCTGCGGATCCTTCACCCGCAGCATCGTGTGGTTGAACAGGAAATCACGCGTGGCCGGATCGCGCCCGGCGGCAACGCCGGGAACCCCGGCCAGTGCATCCAGCGAACCTGCAGACATGGGGAATCTCCTTGCCATGGGGGAAAGCCCATTATCGGCCACCTCCGGCACGCGGGGCGTCGTGAACGCAGCGTTGCATCGACTTGGGCACAATGCCCGGCATGGTTGGAGATCCCCCCCGTCCGCCGCCGCCGCCGATGGATGACGGCCACGCCCTGTTCCTCGATGTCGACGGCACCCTCCTTGATTTCGCCGGCCACCCTGACGAAGTCCGCGTGCCGGAAACCCTGGGGCCGACCCTGGCCGCCCTGCATCGCCGGCTCGAGGGCGCCATCGCCCTGGTAAGCGGCCGGCCCCTTGACGTCCTGGATGCCCTGTTCCACCCGTTGCGCCTGCCCGCCGCTGGCCTGCATGGCCTGGAACTTCGCACTGGCGACAGCGAGCGCCACGCCCCGGAGCCGCCCCCCGCGCTGGCCGGGGTGCTCGAGCGCGCCCGCGCCTTCGGCGCCGATCGGCCCCACACCGTGGTGGAAGACAAGGGCAGCGCGATCGGCATGCACTGGCGCAACGCCCCCGAATACGGCGAAGACATGCGGCGATTCGCCGAGCAGGCCCTCGAACGCCTGCCCGGCTACCGGCTGCAGCTGGGCAAACAGGTTGCCGAACTCCGGCCGAAGGGCGCCGACAAGGGCGATGCCATCGCACTGTTCATGCAGGAGCCGCCGTTCCGCGACCGGCATCCGGTGTTCGCCGGCGATGACCTCACCGACGAACACGGCTTCCAGGTGATCAACGGACTGGGCGGAACCAGCGTGCTGGTTGGCGACCGCGCGCCGAGCGCGGCCCGCTACCGCCTCGCCGACACGCACGCGGTGCTCCAATGGCTGCAGCAGGGAGCTGAGGCATGACATCGAACCTGGACCTGGGCGTTATCGGCAATGGCAGCTTCGGCGCCCTCATCGACCCGCGCGCGCGCATCGTGTGGAGCTGCATGCCCGCCTTCGACGGTGACCCCGTCTTCTGCTCGCTGCTCGAGCCGCGCGACCATGACGGTGGCGACTTCTCCATCGAGCTCGAAGACTTCGAGCGCAGCGAGCAGGCCTACGTCACCAACACCGCCATCCTGCGCACGGTGCTGTACGACAGCAGGGGCGGCGCCGTGGAGGTGATCGACTTCGCGCCACGCTGGCGCTGGCACGACCGCTTCTACCGTCCGGTCACCATCGCCCGCAGGGTCACCCCGCTGGCGGGCCATCCGCGCATCCGCGTCCGCCTGCGCCCGCTGACCCACTGGGGCGCGCACCGCGCCGAGACCACGTGGGGCAGCAACCACGTCCGCTACCTGCTTCCGGACTACACCCTGCGCCTGACGACCGACGTGCCGGTGCGCTTCATCCGCGACGAGCTGCCGTTCGTGCTCACGCGCCCGACGCACCTCCTGCTCGGGCCGGACGAAACCGTGACCCGGTCCCTGCCCGGCTTCATGCACGAAGCCCTTGAGCGCACCACGGACTACTGGCGGGAGTGGGTGCGCTACCTGTCGGTGCCGCTGGAATGGCAGGACGCGGTGATCCGCAGCGCCATCACCCTCAAGCTGTGCCAATACGAGGACAGCGGCGCGATCATCGCGGCAATGACCACCTCGATCCCCGAGGCCCCGCACACCCCGCGCAACTGGGACTATCGCTACTGCTGGCTGCGCGACGCCGCGTTCGTGGTGCGCGCGCTCAACCGCCTGGGCGCGACCCGCAGCATGGAAGAGTTCCTGCGCTACATCTTCAACATCGCCACCCACGATGGGAGCCTGCAGCCGCTGTACGGGATCGACTTCGCCCAGGAGCTGGAGGAGCGCGAGGTCGAGACGCTGGACGGCTACCGCAGCATGGGACCGGTCCGCTGCGGCAACCTGGCCTGGGTGCAGAAACAGCACGATGTGTACGGCAGCGTGGTACTCGCATCCACCCAGCTGTTCTTCGACCGCCGGCTGGCGCATCCGGGCAACGAGGAAACCTTCCGCCGCCTGGAGCCGCTGGGCGAGATGGCCGTGCGGCTCCACGACGAGCCCGATGCCGGCCTGTGGGAGTTCCGCGGCCGCACCGCGGTGCATACCTATACCGCGGCCATGTGCTGGGCCGCGTGCGATCGCCTCGCGCGCATCGCCCAGCGCGTGGCTCTCGACGACCGGCAGTTGTACTGGCGCGCCCGGGCCGACGCAATCCGCGAGCGCGTGCTGGCCGAGGCCTGGAACGAAAAGCTGGGCCATTTCACCGATACCTTCGGCGGCCGCCACCTGGACGCATCGCTGCTGCTGCTGGAGGACATCGGCTTCATCGCGGCCGACGACCCGCGATTCGTGGCCACGGTGGAGGCCATTGGCCTGGAACTGCGCCGCGGCGACGGCCTGTTCCGCTACATCGCCCCGGATGACTTCGGCGCACCGGAAACCAGCTTCACCATCTGCACCTTCTGGTACATCGACGCCCTGGCCGCGATCGGGCGGATGGACGAGGCGCGGGAATTCTTCGAGCGGGTGCTCACCCGCCGCAACCACGTGGGACTGCTGTCAGAGGACCTCGCATTCGAGGATGGCGAGCTGTGGGGCAATTTCCCGCAGACGTACTCGCACGTGGGCCTGATCATGGCTGCGATGCGGCTGTCCAAACCGTGGACGGAGGCCTCATGAGCAGGCTGGTGGTGGTCTCCAACCGGGTCGCGGTGCCCGGCCAGAGCCAGGCGGGCGGGCTGGCCGTGGCGCTGCACGACGCGCTCAGCGAGCGCGGCGGCATCTGGTTCGGCTGGAGCGGACGCACGGTGCGCGGGGAAAGTGGCGGGCTGCACGAGCAGGAGGAAGGCGGGATCCACTACCTCACCATGGACCTGAGCCGCGCCGACAACGACAGCTACTACAACGGTTTCGCCAACCGCACGCTGTGGCCGCTGCTGCATTTCCGCCTGGACCTGGTGGACTACACCCGCGAGACCCGGGAGGGCTACCGCAAGGTCAACGCGCTGTTCGCCGACCGGCTGGCGCCGCGGCTGCGCGAAAGCGACACGGTCTGGATCCACGACTACCACCTGATCCCGCTGGCGGCCCTGCTGCGCGAACGCGGGGTGGGCTGCAGGATGGGCTTCTTCCTGCACGTGCCCATGCCCTCCAGCGACCTGCTGGCGGCCATGCCCGACCACTCGCGCCTGTTCTCCACGCTCTACGCCTACGACCTGGTGGGCTTCCAGACCCGGCGCGACGTGGAGCGGTTCCAGGACTACGTGCGCCTGTTCGGCGGCGGCGCCGTGCTCGGCGACGGGGTGATCGAAGCGCCCGGCGGCCGGCGCCTGCAGGCCCGGGCTTTCCCGATCAGCATCGACACCGCGCGCATCGCCGGGCAGGCCGAGGCGGCCACCTCCAAGCCGATGGTGCGCGGGCTGCGCGAGAGCCTGGGCCGGCGCCAGCTGGCCATCGGCGTAGACCGGCTGGATTATTCCAAGGGCCTGCCCGAGCGGTTCCACGGTTTCGAGCGCTACCTGGAGAAGCATCGCGACCGCAGCAGCATGCTCACCTACCTGCAGATCGCGCCGGTCTCCCGCGGCAACGTGGAGGAATATCGTGAACTGCGCGCCCACCTGGAGCAGATAGCCGGTCACATCAACGGGGCGCATTCCAGTGCGGACTGGACCCCGCTGCGGTACGTCAACCGCAACTTCGCACACTCCACGCTCACCGGCTTTTACCGGCTCGCTTCGGTGGGCCTGGTGACCCCGCTGCGCGACGGGATGAACCTGGTGGCCAAGGAGTACGTGGCGTCGCAGGATCCGGAAGACCCGGGCGTGCTGGTGCTCTCGCACTTCGCCGGCGCCGCCCACGAGCTGCGCGAGGCGCTGCTGGTCAACCCGCATGACCTGGACGGCGTTGCCGATGCGATCGCCTTCGCCGCCACGATGCCGCTGGGCGAGCGCCGCGAGCGCTGGCGCTCGATGATGGAGCACCTGCGCACGCACGACATCAACCACTGGCGGCGCAGCTACCTGGACGCGCTGGCCGCTTGCTGAGCCGTGCCGCGGGTCAGGCGATGTGGATCAGCGTCGCCATGCGGCCGGTGCGGCCGTCGCGCCGGTGCGAGTAGAACCGGGCTGGATCGGAAATGGTGCACAGCCCGCCGCCGTGGATGGCGGCATCGGCCAGGCCGGCGTCGCGCAGCCGGGCGCGGGCGAGCGCGTACAGGTCCACCAGCCAGTGCCCCGGCCGGGTGGGATTGAAGGCCTGCACCGCCGCTGGATCATGCGCGGTGAACGCGTCCCGCACATCGCTTCCCACCTCGTAGGCCGCCGGTCCCGCGGCCGGCCCCAGCCACGCCACCAGTCCGGCGGCTGGCAGCCCCATCGCCGCCACCGTGCGTTCCAGGATGCCCGCTGCCAGCCCGCGCCAGCCGGCGTGCGCGGCGGCGACCCGGCTGCCGTCGGCTGCGGCCAGCAGCACCGGCAGGCAATCGGCGGTGAGCACCGCCAGCACCACGCCGGGCCGGGCCGTCACGGCGGCATCGCCCTCGGGTTCAGTGCCCAGGGCGTCGAGCTCCGCCGCCGCATCGCCGACGCGGCGCGCCTGATCAAGTAAAACCACCCGGGTGCCATGCACCTGGCGCAGCCACCACGGCGCTGACGGCAGGCCTGCGTGGCCCACGAGCTCCGCGCGGTTGCCGGCCACGGCGGCCGGATCATCGCCTGCCGCCCCGCGCGCATTGCCCAGATTGAAAGTGTCGAACGGCTGGCGCGAACGGCCGGCGCCGCTGCGCAGGGTGGCAAAGGCGCGGACGCGGCGCGGCGCCGGCCAATCCACTGGAAGCAGGGCGGGAGCGGGTGCGCCCGCAGCCATCTCAGCGGCGGTCCCGGTCGGCGTGGGCCGCCGCATCTTCACGCAGCAGGCGCATCAGCTCCTGCATGTCGGCGGGCACCGGCGCGCTGGCGCGCAGCGGCCTGCCGGTGCGCGGATGGGTGAACTCCAGGGCCTCGGCATGCAGCGCCTGGCGCCGCAGCCCGCGCAGTGCCGCCGCCAGCTCCTCCGAAGCGCCCCTGGGCAGCCTGAGCGGGCCGCCGTAGAGCGGGTCCCCGACGATGGGGTGGCGAAGGTGCTGCATGTGGACCCGGATCTGGTGGGTGCGGCCGGTCTCGAGCCGGCATTCGAGCGCGGTATGGGCGCGGAAGCGCTCGCGCAGGCGGAAATGCGTGACCGCCTCGCGGCCATCCTCGCGCACCGCCATGCGCAGGCGGTCGCGGGGGTGTCGACCGATCGGCGCGTCGGCGGTGCCGCCGCTGACCAGCGCGCCGACCACGATCGCCAGGTACTGGCGGTGCACCGCGCGCGTGGACAGCTGCGCCACCAGCGCCGCGTGCGCCTGCAGCGTACGGGCCACCACCATCACCCCGGAGGTGTCCTTGTCCAGGCGGTGGACGATGCCCGCGCGCGGCAGGGCGGCCAGGCCGGGATCGCGGAACAGCAGCCCATTGACCAGGGTGCCGCTGCGGTTGCCCGCCCCCGGATGCACCACCAGGCCCGCCGGCTTGTCGATCACCAGCACATCGTCGTCCTCGTGGAGCACGCTGAGCGGGATATCCTCGGGCCCATCGCTGGTCTGCTCCTCCGGCACCGCGTCCAGCGTGACCGTCTCGCCGCCTGCGACCAGGTCGCGCGGGCGCGCCGTGCGCCCGTCCAGCAGCAGGTTGCCGGACCTGATCCAGGCTGACAGGCGGGAGCGCGAATAGGCGGGGAAGAGCTCGGCGACGGCGACATCGAGGCGGCGGCCCGCCAGTGCCGCAGGTACCTCCAGCTCCCGCAGCGCGTCGGGGCCGTCGTGCGCGTCGGCGTCGTCGGGCGGCAGGGGATCGGGGGGCATGTTCATCGGGAAGGCGGGGGTTCAGGCGCAGGCGGCGGAGCGCGGAGGCGGGCTGCTATTATCCGCGTTTCGTCCTGCCCGGCCCAACGCCACATGACCCGACCCGGTTTCCTGTTCCGCAACGCATTCCTGCTCGCGCTGCTGGCCATTTTCCTTGCCTCCGGGTGCTCGCGCCTGCGCGACCGCCAGGATCCCAACGAAGGGGTTCCGGTGGAGGAGCTGTACGAGCGCGGCCACGAGTCGATGCGCCATGGCAACTGGAGCCGGGCCGCCACCACCTTCCGGCGCCTGGTGGCCCAGTACCCCTACGGCCCCTATACGGAGCAGGCGCTGATCGAGATCGCATACGCCCAGTACAAGATGGGCAGCCACGACGAGGCGATCTCCAGCATCGACCGCTTCCTGCGCACCTACCCCACCCACCGCCACGCGGCCTACATGTATTACCTGCGCGGCCTGGTGAACGCTTCCCGCGACACGGTGTTCCTGCAGCGCGTGTGGTCGCTCGACCCCAGCAGCCGCGACCTCACCACGCCCAACCAGGCCTATGCCGACTTCGCGGTGGTGGTGGAGCGGTTCGGCAACACCCGTTACGCCGAGGACGCACGTCAGCGGATGGTGGCCCTGCGTGACATGTTCGCCCGCCACGACCTCGACCGCGCGCTTTACTACCTGCGCCGCAACGCCAACGTCGCGGCGGCCAACCGCGCCACGTACCTGCTCGAGCACTACCCGCAATCGGCATACCAGAATGACGCCGTCGCGGTGCTGGCCGAGGCCTACACCCGGCTCGGCAACGCGGAGCTGGCGGCCGACGCGCGCAGGGTGCTGGTGCTGAACGAGCCCGACCATCCGTGGCTGAGTGGCGACTGGCCCAGGTACCCGTGGGCGGTGCGCAAGCTCAACCCGTTTGCCGGCGAACGCTCGCCGATCGACAACTGACGTCCGCCTGGCGGGCGGTCAGCCGCCCCCGCCCTCCCAGTCGAAGCCGGACAGCCTCGCCAGGTCCGGCGGCGTCTGCACGCCCTCGTGCATCAAGCCGTTGATGCGCCACGTCGGATAGGACGCCACCCCGGCTTCCAGGCATTCCCGCGCGACCGGGCCGCCGCGCCCCGCGGGGCTGCACTCGACGTACGGCAGGCGCGCGGCCGAGGCGCCGAACAGGCGGTTCTGGCGCGCGCAGCTCCCGCACCACGAAGCGCCGTAGTAGCGGGCGCCCGTGTCCTGCAGGTGGGTAGCCAGCGCCACCAGCCGCGGGTTCTCCGGCCGGCGGTCCAGCACCCCGCCCAGCACCAGCTGCAGCACCACGATCACGCCGACGGCGACCAGGCCATTGGCGAGCCACCAGCTGTCCCAGCTTCCCTGCCCCAGCGGCGCGCCGGGGCGCCGCAGGTGCACCAGGCCGAACAGCGCGGCCATCGTCGCCAGCGAAACCAGGCACCAGCCGCAGGTGGCCTCCAGCTCCACCACCCCGACGATGGTCAGGTAGACGCTCACCGCCAGCCCCAGCAGGGTCAGCCGCGACAGCCGCCGCCAGCGCGCGGCGGCCGTGGCGCCCGTGGCAGCAGCCAGTGCGATCAGCGCGTACAGACCGAAACCCCACAGCGCGAGCGGCAGGCCGGCCAGCGTCGACCACCGGCTGTTGCGGATCAGGTCGCATCCACCGCCTTGGGCACACAGGACCGGGGTGCCGTCACCCCAGGCCGCCAGGGTCAGGTAGCCGGTCACCAGCAGGCCCACCCCGGCCACCGCCAGCACCCAGCCGTCGGGCCGCGGCCGTGGCGGGGCACCCTGCCGGGACCTTGCCTGCAGCGGCGTCCGCGCGCGACCGGCCGCTTGTTTCCTGCGTTTCTTCCTGGCCATCCCCCGACCCTCCGTCAATCCCGATATCCGTTGCTGATCGGATAGCGGCGCTCGCGCCCGAATGCACGCAGCGACACTTTCGGCCCGGGCGCGGCCTGGTGGCGCTTCCACTCGCCGATCCGCACCAGACGCAGCACCCGCTCCACCGTGGCCGCCTCGAAGCCGGCCGCGACGATCTCGTCCCCCGACTGCTCGCCCTCGATATGGCGCTCGAGGATCGCGTCGAGAACCCCATAGGGTGGCAGCGAGTCCTCGTCGCGCTGGTCCGCGCGAAGTTCGGCCGAGGGCGGGCGCGCGATCACCGCAGGCGGGATCACGGGCGCGTCGGCCACGGAGTTGCGCCAGCGCGCCAGCGAGAACACCCGGGTCTTGTACAGGTCCTTGAGCGGCGCATAGCCGCCGCACATGTCGCCGTAGATGGTGGCGTAGCCGACGCCATATTCGCTTTTGTTCCCGGTGGTCAGCACCAGCCCGCCAAACTTGTTGCCCAGGGCCATCATCAGCGCGCCGCGCGTGCGGGACTGCAGGTTCTCCTCGGTGGTATCGGCCTCCAGCCCGGCGAACGTCCCCGACAGCGCGTCCAGGTATCCCTTGAACGGCGCCTCGATCGGGATGGTCAGCATGCGCACGCCCAGCGCCTCGCACTGCTCGGCCGCCAGGTCGTTGCTCAGGTCCGCGGTGTAGCGCGACGGCAGGCGCACGGCGGTGACCGCCTCGGGTCCCAGCGCATCCACCGCCATCGCCAGCACCACGGCCGAGTCCAGCCCGCCCGACAGCCCCAGCCAGACGTTGCGGAAACCGTTCTTGCCGCAGTAGTCACGCAGACCGCGCACGACCGCGCGCCACGCCAGCGCGTCGTCGCCGGGCGCGTCTTCCACCGTCCACCGCAAGGCCCCCATGCGGCCTTCCGCCGGATCGAATTCGGCCACCAGCCACTGGTCCTGGAACGCGCCCGCGGCGTGGTGGACCCGGCCGTCGGCGTCGGCGAGGATCGACGCGCCGTCAAACACCAGCGAGTCCTGTCCGCCCACCAGGTTGAGAAAGGCCAGTGCAAGGCCGCTCTCGCGCGCACGCTCGGCCAGCAGGGCGTCGCGGCGCGCGTGCTTGCCGTGTTCGAAGGGCGAGGCGTTGGGCACCAGCGCCAGCTGTGCCCCGGCGGCGGCGGTTTCCGCCAGGGGTTCGGGGAACCAGAGGTCTTCGCAGATCACCACACCCACCGGCACGCCCTTGACCTCGAACACCAGGGGCCCGCCATCGGGGTCGACGTGGAAGTAGCGGCGCTCGTCGAAGACGTTGTAGTTGGGCAGCTCACGCTTGCGATAGGTCGCCTCCACCCGCCCCTCGCGCAGGACGCTCGCGGCGTTGTACAGGACGCTGCCGGCCGACTCCGGCCACCCGACCACCGCGACGATGCCATGCACGCCGGCGGCGATGTCGCGCAGGGCCTGTTCGCAGTCGCGCAGGAAGGAGGGACGCATCAGCAGGTCTTCGGGGGGATAGCCGCTGACTGCCAGCTCCGGGAACAGGACCACGTCGGCGCCGTGTTCGTCCCGGGCCTGGGCGATCATCTCCGCGATCCGCTCCGCGTTGCGCTCGACGGCGCCGACCGCGAAGTCGAATTGGGCCAGTGCGATCCGGATGGGTTCGGACATAGGGAGGGCTTATGGGGGTTCGCGCTTATTGTTCCAGATAGCGGGGATCTGGTTGTCGGCGCCAGCTGAAGGGCCCTGCCGCGGCCGGAGTGCCTTTGCGCGTAAGTAAAGGAGGACGCCGTAGCCGCAGGCGAAGGCCGGGGCACATGGAGACTGGAGGGCACCGCCACCCGGCGCCCCGCGGCGTCAGGCGTCAGGCGTCAGGCGGGAACGGGCTCGCCGTAGGCAACCGGGGCCGGGGCGCTCTCGGGGAAGGTCACAATTTCCCAGGCCGATTCTTCGGCCAGCAGCGCGCGCACCAGCTTGTTGTTGAGGGCATGGCCGGACTTGAAGCCCTCGAACGCGCCCAGGATGGGATACCCGGCGAGGTACAGGTCGCCGATCGCATCCAGGATCTTGTGGCGCACGAATTCATTGGCGTAGCGCAGCCCGTCCTCGTTGAGCACGCGGAATTCGTCGAGCACGATCGCGTTGTCCATGGATCCGCCAAGGCCCAGGTTGCGCTCGCGCATGAACTCGAGGTCGCGCATGAAGCCGAAGGTGCGGGCGCGGCTCACCTCGCGGATGTAGGCCTCGGTGGAGAACTCCACTTCGGCGCGCGACTCGGATACCGGGATCGCCGGATGGTTGAATTCGATGGTGAAGCCGAGCCGGAAACCGTCGTACGGTTCGAAGCGGGCGATCTTGTCACCGTCGCGGACCTCGACCGGACGGGTGATGCGCATGAACTTCTTCAGCGCATCCTGCTCCACGATGCCGGCCGACTGCAGCAGGAACACGAAGGGACCGGACGAGCCGTCCATGATCGGCACTTCGGCGGCGGACAGGTCGACGTACAGGTTGTCGATGCCCAGACCCGCGAGCGCGGACATCAGGTGCTCGACGGTCATCACCTTGCCCTCGCCGCGGCTCAAGCCGGTGCAGAGCATGGTTTCGGTGACCAGGTCGCCGCGGGCGGGGATCTCGACCACCGGGTCCAGATCGACTCGACGGAACACGATGCCGGTGTCCACGGGAGCCGGACGCAGGGTCAGATACACCTTTTCGCCACTGTGCAGCCCCACGCCGGTGGCGCGGATGATGTTCTTGAGGGTGCGCTGCTTGGGCATGGAATGGGATGGTTCGCTGGAGGAAATCCGGGCTCGCTCCCGGGAACGAACGGACGAAATATTAACACGCGGCCTGCTGAACCTGAATGAAAGGGCCGGGGGAAATAGCTTGCCCATGCCAGCTGGCAGGGCGTGCAGTGATGGGGCCGCCAAGCCGCTTTGAAAAACCCCCGCCGGGCCGGCGCGGCCCGGCGGGAAAAGGTGAGGCGACATGGCGCATCCCGGCGCACGGCCGGGTCGCGCTTGCAGCTTGGACCGTCCGGCTCAGTCCGCCTGGCGGCGCAGGAACGCGGGGATGTCCAGGTAGCTGCTGTCAGCGCCGAAGTCGGCCACCGCCGGCTTGGCAGCGGCCTCGGCGCCACCGGTCCCGCGCAGGTTCGCGGCGATGCTGGGCGCCTGGGCGTGGCCGGCCACCGCGTCGTCGATCGCCAGCCCGGTAGTCCCGTCGCGCTTGGCCTGGGTGTGGACCAGCTGCACGTTCGGGCGCCGCGCCGGCTCCTGGCCGAAATCGCTGCGCGGGCTGCCCTGGCGGGCCGCGCCGCGATGCAGGCCGGTGGCCACCACGGTCACCCGCACCTCGTCCTGCATGTCCGGGTCGAGCACGGTGCCGATGACGATGGTCGCGTCCTCGCTGGCGAAGTTCTCCACCGTGCGGCCGACTTCGTCGAACTCGGCCATGGTGAAGTCCGGCCCGGCGGTGATGTTGACCAGGATGCCGTTGGCGCCGGCCAGGTTGACGTCGTCGAGCAGCGGGTTCTGGATCGCGCCCTCGGCCGCGGCCTGGGCCCTGTCGTCGCCGCGCGCCTCGCCGGTGCCCATCATCGCCAGGCCCATCTCGCTCATGACGGTGCGCACGTCGGCGAAGTCGACGTT
>JAAYXJ010000203.1 GCA_012515985.1 Gammaproteobacteria bacterium | reverse complement strand
GGAGTTCGTCGCGCACCGCTGACGGGGCGACCGCGGACCAGCCCGTGCCTGCTCCGTCCCGCCGGGTGCCGGTACATCAATGGCGCGGCGCGTGCCTGCCGCCCTGCCCTGGCCCCGGATACGGAAAACGGGCCCCGCGGCCCGTTTCCCCACGCTGCATGGTGTTGCACCATCGCTGGTGCCCGGGGTGGGACTCGAACCCACATGGTGTTGCCACCGAGGGATTTTAAGTCCCTTGCGTCTACCGGTTTCGCCACCCGGGCGGCGGCCGGAAGGATGGAGGCCTGGGTCGGAATCGAACCGGCGTACGCGGATTTGCAGTCCGCTGCATAACCACTCTGCCACCAGGCCGGTGACGCGCCTCTGGGAGGCTGGCGCATGCGCGCCCGGGATTCAAGGTCCCGACACTAAAAAACCCCGCGTACGGGGTCCTTTCGACGCAAAACTGGAGCGGGAAACGAGACTCGAACTCGCGACCTCAACCTTGGCAAGGTTGCGCTCTACCAACTGAGCTATTCCCGCGTCGTGAGACCGGAGATTTTACCGTTCGCGTCGGTTGTGTCAACTGCCTTGCGCTCCCCGGCGCGCAGGACCGGCCACGCCGCGCGCAGGTACATGAGCCCTGACCAGAGGGTCAGCAGCGCGGCGCCGGCCAGCAGCCAGTCACCAATCACGAACACGATGTCGTTCCACCAGGGCACCAGCCCCGGTGGGCGGCTCTGCGGCGTCACCGCGTACAGCAGGCACAGGATCGCCACCATCTGCACCACGGTCTTGAACTTGCCCACCGCGGCCACCCGCACGGTGGCGCGCTGGCCCAGCTCGGCCATCCATTCGCGCAGGGCCGAGACCGCGATCTCGCGGCCCACGATGACCGCTGCCCAGATCGCCATCCAGGGCGTGGGGTGCGCCTGCACGATGAGGAACAGCGCCACGGCCACCATCAGCTTGTCGGCCACGGGATCCAGGAAAGCGCCAAACGCCGAGTACTGGTGGTAGCGCCGCGCGATCCAGCCGTCCAGCCAGTCGGTGACCGCGGCCAGCGCGAAGATCCCGGCCGCGGCGATATTCGTCCACGAGAACGGCAGGTAGAACACCAGCACCAGCAGCGGGATCATCACGATCCGCCCCAGTGTGAGCCAGGTGGGAATGGTCAGCTGCATCTTCACGCCGGCCATTCTACGGATACCGGTTGAGGATGTCGTCGCGGCCCCTGTCACTGGCCGTCGATGCCGTGGAGGCTGGCGTAGATGCGCTCGGCCAGGGCGTGGCTGATGCCTTCCACCTGTGCTATTTCCTCCGCGCCCGCCGCCTTCAGGCCAGCCAGGCCACCGAAGTGGCGCAGCAGGTTCCCGCGCCGGCGCGGGCCCACGCCGGGGATGTCCTCGAGCCGGCTCGTGGTGCGCGCCTTCTGGCGGCGACCGCGATGGCCGGTGATGGCAAACCGGTGGGCTTCGTCGCGCACCTGCTGGATGAGCTGCAGTGCGTGCGAGCCCGGGCCGGGCCGCACGCTGCGGCCATCGGGCAGCAGCAGCGTCTCTTCGCCGGGCCTGCGTTCGGCCCCCTTGGCCACACCAACGATGGCCACGTCGGCAACGCCGGCCTCCGCCAGCACCTCGCGGGCCTGCCGGACCTGGCCGGCGCCGCCGTCGATCAGCAGCACGTCGGGCACCACGCCGCCCTCTTCAGCCGCACGCCGGAACCGGCGCATCAGGGCCTGGCCCATCGCCGCGTAATCGTCGCCCGGGGCCACGCCGGTGATGTTGTAGCGCCGGTACTGGCTGCGGACCGGCCCCTCGGCGTCGAACACCACGCAGGATGCGACGGTGGCTTCGCCCATCGTATGGCTGATGTCGAAGCACTCGATCCGCTGTGGCGGCTCGTCCATGCCCAGCAGTTCCTGCAGGGCCTCGAGCCGCTGGCGCTGCGCGGAATGACTGTCCACGCGCGAGGCCAGCGCCAGGGCGGCATTCCGCCGCGCAAGGTCCAGGTAGCCGGCGCGGTCGCCGCGCACGCTGTGGCGAAGTCGTACCCGCCTGCCTGCCGATTCGGAGAGGGCCTGCTCGAGCAGCGGCGCATCCTCGATCGCCCGGTCCAGGATGATTTCCGGAGGCGGAGGCTGCTCTGCGTAGTATTGCGAGACGAACGCGCTGAGCACCTCGGCCGGATCCTCCGCGCCGCGGGTCTGGGGGAAGAACGAGCGGGTGCCCAGGTTGCGCCCGTCTCGGAACGCCAGCAGCAGCACGCAGGCATCCGAACCCTGCATCGCGCATGCCAGCACGTCGAGGTCGGCGACCCGGCCGTCCACGTACTGTCGCGCCTGCAGGCTGCGGATCGAGGCGATCTGGTCGCGCAGGCGGGCGGCCTGCTCGAATTCAAGCGCCTCGCTCGCGCGCTCCATGGCAGCGCCCAGCTCATCGGTCAACTCGTCGCTGCGGCCGTCCAGGAACAGGCCCACGCGGCGCACGGCGTCGTCGTATTCCTCCCTGGACACCAGCCCCACGCAGGGCGCGCTGCAGCGGCCGATCTGGTATTGCAGGCAGGGCCGAGAGCGGTTGCGGAACACGCTGTCCTCGCAGCTGCGCAGGCGGAACAGCTTGTGCATGAGGTTGAGGGTCTCGCGCACCACGCCAGCGTTCGGATAGGGACCGAAATAGCGGCCGGGAATCGAACGCGGGCCACGGTGGAATCCAAGCCGCGGCCACTCCTGGTCCGTGAGCAGCACGTACGGGTAGCTCTTGTCGTCGCGCAGCATCACGTTGTAGCGCGGCTTGAGCGACTTGATCAGCTGGTTTTCCAGCAGCAG
>JAAYXJ010000202.1 GCA_012515985.1 Gammaproteobacteria bacterium | reverse complement strand
CGGTGACGTCGGCGCGGGTCATGCGCTCGATGGTCTTCTCGTAGGCCAGGTCGGCGGTCTCGCCGTCCACCACCAGCGCGTAGTCGATTTCGCCGCGCTCGATCATCCGGCTGGCGATGTCCATGCCGTTGATGAAGGCCAGGCAGGCGTTGGCCACGTCGAAGTTCTGGCACTCCTCGCTCAGGCCCAGGTTGCCGCTGACGATCGAGGCCGTGGACGGCTCCAGGTAGTCGCGGCTGACCGAGGTGTTGACCAGCAGGCCCACCTTGTCCGGATCGATGCCGGCATCGGCCAGCGCCTTCACGCCGGCCAGGGTGGCAGCGTCGGAGGCCTTGATGTCGCCGTCCCACAGGCGCCGGGCGTTGATGCCGGCGATGTCGTTGAAGACGTCGTAGCGGATCCCGAGTTTGTCCAGCGTGGGCTTGAGGCGGGCGTTGAGCTCGTCACTCGACAGCCGGCGCGGCGCGTCGATGTGGGCAAGGCCGGCGATGGCGACGTGTTGGAACAGCATGGCGGGCGTACCGGAAGCGTGGACAAAAGAGCAGCAATGTTACAGCCATCCGGCGGCTGGCGCATTTTTAGCCGTTTGTCCCGTTCAGCCTGCCCCGCCGCAGCGCCAGGCGGCGAAGCGCTGGCTGCCGTTGAGGGGTTCGGTGAGGGGATGCATGGTGTCAGCGCCCAGCCCGGGCCCCTCGTTGCGGGCCAGCGTTTCCAGCTCGTCGCGCACGCGCAGCGGGTTGCGTTCGATGAAGGCGATCGAATGCTTCACGGACACTTCCACCTCGCCCAGTTTCTGGCAGCCGGGGGGCGCCGACGGCACCATCCGCACGGCGCTGGCGCCTGGCGCCATGTGCACCCAGGTGCAGGCGCCAAGGACGATGGCAAGGAAGGCGGGAAGCAGGTGTCGCATTGGGGAGGATCCGTGTGAAGACGCAATCGATAGAGTGCGGCGGGCAACAGCGGCTGGCAACCGGTGCCGCCGCCGGCAGGGCGGCGGCGCCGGCTTGCGTTCAGTCGCCCGCGGCCACCGGCCGGCCATCGGCGTCGACCACCGAGACCTCACCCCAGCCCAACGCGCGGATCGGCGCCTCGATGGTGTCCAGGTCGCCCACCACCACCCAGGTCAGGGCGGCCGGGTCCAGGGTCGCCGCCGCCGCGGCCACTTCCTCCGGGGTCATCGCCTCGATCTCGGCGCGCAGCCGGGACACGTAGTCGTCGGGCCTGCCATAGCGCACGATGCCGCTGATCTCGCCGAGCACCGCGCTGGCGGTCTCGTACGAACCGGGCAGGCGGCGGATGCGCTGGGAGCGGATGCGCTCGACCTCCGCGGCGGTGGCCGGGGCATGGCCGGACGCGTACTCGCCAATTTCGCGCTGCATCTCGCGCAAGGAGTCCTCGGTGCGGTCGATCTGAACCGCGGCGAAGGCCAGCCACGGGCGCGGACCCAGCGCGGCCAGGGACATGCTGTAGGCCCCGTATGACCAGCCCTTGTCCTCGCGCAGGTTCATGTTCAGCCGCGAGGAGAAGGCGCCGCCGAGGACGGCGTTGGCGATGTCGAAGCGGTTCGCGCCTGGATCGCGCGAGGACGGCACCACCTGGCCGGTGAAGATGTTGGCCTGGACCGCGCCGGGCTGGTCCACCAGGAACACCCGCTGCCCGGCCGGGCGCTGCACATCGCCCACCTGCGGGGCCGGCAGCGGCTCGCCTTCGCCGCGCCAGTCGCCGAAGTGCTGCTCCAGCAGCGGCATGATCTCCGCCAGGGTGGTGTCGCCGACCACGATCAGGGTGGCCCCCTCCGGCCGCACCCGGTCGCGGTGGAAGGCCACCAGGTCATCGCGCTCCAGCGCCGACACCGAAGCCTCGGTGCCCGAGCCGCTGAAGGGGATGCCATAGGGGTGCGAGTCGCCGTAGAGCAGCGGCGGCAGCACCCGCAGCGCGGCGCCGTTGGGCTGCGCCTGCTCCTGGCGGATGCCGGCGATCCAGGTCGCGCGGACGCGGTCGATCTCGGTTTCGTCGAAGCGCGGGCGGCGGACCATGTCGGCGAACAGGGCCAGCGATGGATCCAGGTTCTCCCTGAGCGCCGAGAGGTAGGCATTGCCGGCGTCGAGCGAGGCGCCGGCGCTCAGGTGCGCGCCCAGCGCCTCGGCGCGGTCGGCAAACTCCAGCGCACCCAGCTCACCCGCGCCCTCGTCGAGCATGGACATGGTGAAGCTGGAGGTGCCCAGCTTGCGGTCCTGGTCGGCGCTGTAGCCGCCGGGGAATTCGTAGCTCATCTGCACCACGGGCACGTCGTGGCGTTCGGCCAGGATGACGCTGGTGCCGTTGGACAGCTGCGCGCGCTGCAGCTCGGGGAACTTCAGCTCGGGGAATTCGTCCGGCATCGGCACGCCCAGGCTGCGGTCCACCGCCGGCGGGGTGGTGGTGTAGCGCGGGTCAGGGTCGGGCAGGTTGAACGGTTCGGGCGTGACCGCCGGCTCCTCGGGGATGACGGTGCGCTGCCCCGGCACCACCGTCAGCACGTGGTCGCCGGCACCAAGCCATTCGCGGCCCACCCTCTGCAGGTCCTGGACGGTGGTGGCGGCGATGCGGCGCTGGGTTTCGCGATAGCAGCCCGGATCCCCGGCCAGCACCGCGCAGCTGGCCAGCACGTCGGCCTTGCCGCCGAAGCCCCCGATGCGCTCGACGCCGCGGATGAAGCGGGCGCGCAGGACCGCCTTGGCCTGCGCCAGCTCGGCCTCGGTCGGGCCTTCTTCAAGCAGGCGGTCGAGCTCCTCGTCGATCGCGGCCTCCACCGACGCCGGCTCCACCCCCTCGCGCACGTTGGCGATGATCATGAACTGCCCGCCCAGCTGCGCGCCGCTGGCGAAAACGTTCACGCTGTCCACCAGGCGGTCCTGGTGCAGCAGGCGCCGGTCCAGGCGCGAGGAGCGGCTGCCGCCCAGCACCTGCGCCAGCACGCGCAGCTGCTCCAGGTCGGCGGTGCCGGACTGGGCCACGTTCCACACCCGGTAGATCCGCGGCTGTGGGACGTTGTCCTCGAGGATGCCGCGGGTGGAGCGGTCGCGCCTGGCCACGTCCACGGGAGGCTGGGCCATGTCGGGGCCGGCCGGGATGTGGCCGAAGTACTTCGCCACCTTTTCCTTCGCCGTGGCCACGTCGATGTCGCCGGCCAGCACCAGCACGGCGTTGTTGGGGCCATACCAGGCGTGGAACCACTGGTGCACGTCGTCCAGGGTCGCGGCATTGAGGTCGTTCATCGACCCGATGACGCCGTGGTGGTAGGGGTGACCTTGCGGATACAGCTCCCGGTCGATCACCTCCCAGGCCTGCCCGTAGGGCTGGTTCTGCCCCTGGCGCTTCTCGTTCTGCACCACGCCGCGCTGTTCATCCAGTGCGGCCTGGTCGACCGCCCCCAGCAGGTGGCCCATGCGATCGGATTCCATCCACAGCGCCAGGTCCAGGGCCGTGGTGGGGACGTTCTGGAAATAGTTGGTGCGGTCGGTGTTGGTGGTGCCATTCATGTCGGTGGCGCCGACCAGCTCGAACGGCGCGAAGTATTCGCCGTCGTGGTTCTCCGACCCCTGGAACATCAGGTGCTCGAACAGGTGGGCAAAGCCGGTGCGGCCCGCCGGCTCGTCCTTGCTGCCCACGTGGTACCAGATGTTGACCGCCACGATCGGCGCCTTGCGGTCGGTGTGCACGATCACGCGCAGGCCGTTGGGCAGCGTGAACTGCTCGTAGGCGATGTCGACCACTTCGGCCGGCGCGGGCTGGGCGAGCACCGCGGGTGCCGGCAGCAGGGAGAGGGTGAGGGCGAGCAGCGCGGCGCGCAGGCCCGGGAAGCGGATCGAAGCAGCCATTGGACGTTCCGTATCGCGAGGGACGGCGCCCTATCCTACCGTCCCTCCGGCCGGTTTCGCGCGCGCCGGCGATGGACGCCGATGCCGGGCCGGCGCCGGTTCGGGCACACTCGCGGCCATGGACAAGCCCCTGCACGCGCTGGTCACCGGCGCCAACCGCGGCCTCGGCCTCGAATTCACCCGCCAGCTGCTGGCCCGCGGCGCGCGGGTCGTGGCCACCTGCCGCCAGCCCGGCAAGGCCACCGGGCTCAACGCCCTGGCCGGCGAGTACCCCGGCCGCCTGCACGTGCTGCCGCTGGACGTGGCCGACGCCAGGTCCCACGCCGAGGTGGTGCGGGAACTGCCGCTGGTACTGGGCGATGCGGGCCGCCTGCACCTGCTGCTCAACAACGCCGGCATCCTGCCGTCGGGCGAGCGCTTCGGGCGCCTGGAGGCCGCGACCCTGGAGCGGACCTTCCGCACCAACGCGGCCGGGCCGCTGCTGCTGGCCCAGGCGCTGGCGCCGCTGCTGGCCGACGGCGCGCGGGTGGTGAACGTGTCGTCGCGGCTGGGTTCGATGGCCGCAACCGGCCGCTTCGGCACCCCCAGCTACGCCATGAGCAAGGCGGCGCTGAACATGGCCACCGTGCAGATGGCCCACGCGCTGGCCGACCGCGGCATCGCGGTGATTGCGGTCAGCCCCGGCTGGGTGCGCACGGACATGGGCGGCAGCGGGGCGGAGGTGGCGCCCGGGGATGCCGTGGCCGGGGTCCTGCGGCAGGTCGATGCCGTCTCGGCCGGGGACAGCGGCCGCTTCATCGGCACCGACGGCGAGAACATCCCCTGGTAGGACGAAGGGCCGCGCGCACCGCGGCCCCGTCCGGCGTCACTTCTCGACACTGAAGGCATCCATGACCTGGCCGTCGATGTCGTAGGACGTGTACTCCAGGCGGCCGCCCTCGATGTCGATCACCTGGTAGGTCGCGATATCGGTGAAGCGCCTGGCCACGTACGGCGCGTCCTCCTGCCCGTACATCTTGGTACCGGCCACGGAGAGGATGTAGATCGGCCCGTCGGCGGGCGATTCCATCACCTGGTCGCCGCGCAGCGGGTGGCTGCGCATGTAGGCATGGTCGTCGCCGGTCAGCACCAGGTCCACGCCGTGCTTCTCGAACACCGGGGTCCAGGCCGCCTTGAGTTCCGGCTGGCCGCGATCGCCCGGTCGCGGCGAGTACAGCGGGTGGTGGAAGACCACGAATTTCCAGGTCGCCTCCGATGCGCCGAGGGTCTGGTCCAGCCACTCCACCTGCGGCTCCGGCTCCAGGTTGGAATCGAGCACCACGAACAGCGCGTCGGAATACTCCATCGAGTACACCCGCTCCGGCTCGATGCCGTCCGGCCCGTTGCGGGGCAGGTCGAACTGCGCCACGTAGAGGTCGGCATGGCCCTCGTCCACCTCGTGGTTGCCGATTGCCGCCACCAGCGGCCGGGTGTCGTACACCCCGCGCGCGTTGTGGAACAGCAGGTCCCAGTCGTCGCGGCGTTCGCCCCAGTTCACCAGGTCGCCGGCCATCACGTAGAAGGCCGCCTGCGGGTGTGCGGCACGCGCGCTGCGCACCAGTTCGCCCCAGGTCTCCAGGCCGTTCTGGGCATCGCCCATGTAGATGAAGCTAATCCCTCGCCCCGTTCCGGCGCGGTGGTGAATTCGCGCTCCTCGCCCCAGCTGGCGCCGTCGCCGATGGCGTAGCGGTAGGTGGTGCCCGGCTGGAGACCCCCGAGCACCGCGGTGTGGCGCATCACTTCCGGATCGTTGGCCACGTCCGGCGTGTGCAGCACGGCGCTGGATGCGTCCACGACCACCGGCCCGGCGCCGTCGG
>JAAYXJ010000201.1 GCA_012515985.1 Gammaproteobacteria bacterium | reverse complement strand
GGTTCCATGCCGACGTGCATGGCCTTGTGGACGGCCTCCTGTACGCGAGGAATTTCTATGTCGCGATGCTGTCCGCCGATGGCGGGCGCATCGAGTTCCCGTACTCCGTCGACGAGCGCGATCCGGTGCGCGAGCCGCGCGGCTTGACCAAGGGGCTGACCGAGTACGTCATCCGCACCGGCAGGGCCCTGCTGGCCGACCGGGAGGCGATACGCCGCCTCGAGCGCAGCGGGGAGCTGGTCAGCCACGGCGCGCTGGCCCACAGCTGGCTGGGCGTGCCGCTGGAGCTGGACGGGGTGGTGGTGGGGGTGATCGCGGTGCAGAGCCATTCGCCCCGTATCCGTTTTGAAAAGCGCGACCAGGAGCTCCTCACCTTCGTGGCCCAGCACATCGGCATCGCCCTGTCGCGCAAGCGCGCCCAGGATTCGCTGCGCGCGGCCCACGCCGAGCTGGAATTCCGGGTCGAAACTCGCACCCGCGAGCTGAAGGAGGCCAACCGCGAGCTGCGCGCGCAGATCGGGGAGCGGATGCGCGCCGAGCAGCGGCTCCTCGACCAGGCGCGGCACGATGACCTGACCGGGCTGCCAAACCGTGCGCACCTGCTGGAGAAGCTGGACGCGGCCATCACCCGCATGCACGAGCCCGGCTCGATCCCCTTTACGGTGTTGTTCATGGACCTGGACCGGTTCAAGCTGGTGAACGACAGCGTCGGCCACGCGGCCGGCGACGACATGCTGGTGGAGGCCGGGCGGCGCGTGCGGCGCGCACTCAATGCCAACGACACCGTCGCCCGCCTGGGCGGCGACGAGTTCGCGGTGCTGCTGGAGAACGTGGCCACGGTGGATGCGGCCGAGGCGGTGGCGGCGCGCCTGCTGCGCGAGCTGTCGCGGCCGGTGTGGATCGCCGGGCGCGAGCTGTTCCCGTCGGCCAGCATCGGGATCTCGGTGTGGCAGCCGCGTTACCGCTACGGCGAGGAGATGATCCGCGATGCGGACGCGGCGATGTACCGCGCCAAGGAGCGCGGGCGCTCGCGCAGCGTCGTGTTCGACGAAGCCATGCGCGCGGAGGCCACTCGCCTGCTGGACCTTGAAGCCGATCTGCGCCGCGCGATCAATGCCAATGCCTTCGCGCCATGGTTCCAGCCGATCGTGCGGATGGACACCGGCGAGGTGGTTGGCTACGAAGCGCTGCTGCGCTGGAACCATGAGCTCCGCGGAACGCTGGCGCCGGCCGACTTCATTGGCATGGGTGAGGACAGCGGGCTGATCGAACAGGTGGACTGGTTGCTGTACCACCATGTCGCCCGGCGCCTGCAGCAGCAGTCTTCGGGCTATGTGTCGATCAACGTTTCCCCGCGCCACTTCCATTCCGAAGACTTTGCCGACCGCCTGCTTGCGCTGCTGGACGCGGAGGGCGTGGATCCATCGCGGCTGCGGATCGAGATCACGGAGGTTGCCCTGCTGGATGACTCCCCGCGCGCCATGCGCATGCTCAATACCCTGCGCGGTCGCGGCGTGCTGGCGCTCCTGGACGATTTCGGTACCGGTTTCTCGGCGCTGTCGTACCTCCACCGGTTTCCAATCCAGTCGCTGAAGATCGACCAGAGCTTCATTGCCGGCCTCGACGGCGACACGCGGGCGGAAAGCCTGGCGCTGGTGCGCGCGATCCTGGCGCTTGCGGGCACGATCGGGATAGAAACCATTGCCGAGGGCGTGGAGACGCGTCGCCAGGAGGAGGTGCTGCTGCAATTGGGCTGCCGCTACGGGCAGGGTTTCCTGTACGGGCGCCCGAAGCCTGCGGAGGATGGCCCCGGGACGTCGCCGGCGGGCCGGGTCACGGTGGTTTAACCGGATCGCAGCAATAGTGGGGGGCAGCCGGCAGGGAGACCGGAGCCATGTCCGCAAGGTGCATCCACGGGTTCCAGGCCGCCGTGCTGCTGGCGGGGTCAGCGGTACTTGCCATGGCCTGTGCCCAGGTCCCGGCGGCGCCTTCGACGGAGGAAGCAGCCATGGCTGCCCAGCGCGAGCGCATGGTGGAACGCGATCTCGCCGCGCGCGGGATCAGCGACCCGAGGGTGCTGGACGCCATGCGCAGCGTGCCCCGCCACCGGTTCGTGGATGCCGGCCACGCAGGCCAGGCCTATGGCGACCACCCGCTCCCCATCGCCGGCGGGCAGACGATTTCCCAGCCCTACATCGTTGCGCACATGACCCAGCTGGCCCGCCCGCAGCCGGGCGACCGCGCCCTGGAAGTGGGCACCGG
Source organism: Gammaproteobacteria bacterium (assembly GCA_012515985.1). Lineage (GTDB taxonomy): Bacteria > Pseudomonadota > Gammaproteobacteria > Xanthomonadales > Xanthomonadaceae > Luteimonas. Next base: position 12,872 of record JAAYXJ010000201.1, on the reverse strand, counting down.
ATCCGGCTACCAGGCCGCGGTGCTGTCGCTGCTGGTCGATCACGTATATACGGTGGAAATCGTCCCGGAGCTGGCGCGGGAGTCTGCGGCGCTGCTGGCGCGCCTGGGCCATGACAACGTCACCGTGCGCCAGGGCGACGGCTGGGCGGGCTGGCCGGAACGTGCACCGTTCGACATCATCATCGTCACCGCCGCCCCGCGGGAGGTTCCCCCGGCGCTCCTGGAGCAGCTGGCGCGAGGCGGGCGGATGGTGATCCCGGTAGGGCCGGTGCACGCCGTGCAGGAATTGCGCCTGGTGGAGAAGTCCGCCGCCGGCGCGCTGCGGGAACGCATCATTGCGCCGGTCCGCTTCGTCCCCATGACCGGGGGCCGGGACGGGCCTAAGCCCTGACCACCAGCAGCCGCGGCTCGGTCATGTCCTCGATCGCGTAGCGCACGCCCTCGCGCCCCAGTCCCGACGCCTTGACCCCGCCGTAGGGCATGTTGTCGACCCGGAAACTGGGCACGTCGCCCACGATCACGCCGCCAACCTCCAGCTGGTCCCAGGCACGCATCGCGCGTTCCAGGCTGGCGGTGAAAACCCCCGTCTGCAGTCCGAAGTCGCTGGCGTTGACGGTGGCCAGGGCCTGGTCGAAGTCATCGAAGGGCTGCAGGCACGCGACCGGGCCGAATACCTCCTTGCGGTAGAGGTTGCACCCGGCCGGAACGTTCTCCATGAGCGTGGCCGGCACCATGTTGCCCTTGCGCGGCCCGCCCGCCAGGCGCTTGGCGCCACCGTCGATTGCCTCCTGGATCCAGGCTTCGATCCGCTCTGCCGCGTCCGCGTCGATCACCGGGCCGATGAAGGTCTGCTCCTCGCGCGGGTCCCCCATGCGCAGGCTGGACACCTTGCGCTTGAGCCGGCTCCGCAGCTGGTCATACAGGTCGCGGTGGACCAGGACATGCTGGACGCCGATGCAGCTCTGGCCCGACTGGTAGAACGCGCCGAAGGCCAGCCTGTCGACGACGTGGTCCAGGCTCGCCCCCGGGTCGGCGTCGACGATGCACATCGCGTTTCCGCCCAGTTCCAGCGTGACCTTCTTGCGCCCGGCGCGGGCCTTGAGGTCCCAGCCCACCATTCCCCCGGTGAAGCTGAGCAGGGCGATGCGCTCGTCTTCCACCAGCAGCGAGGCGTCGTCGTTGCTGCAGGGAAGGATGGAGAACGCCCCCCTGGGCAGCCCGGTCTCTGCCAGCACCTCTCCAATGATCAGCGCCCCCACCGGTGTCTTGGCGGCGGGCTTGAGCACGAACGGGCAGCCCGCGGCGATCGCCGGCGCCACCTTGTGGGCAACCAGGTTGAGCGGGAAGTTGAATGGCGTGATGAAGCTGCAAACGCCAACGGGAACGCGCTTCACCATGCCGCGGTAACCGCGGCTGCGTTCGGAGATCTGCAGTTCGACCGTCGCGCCTTCCACGCGGGTGGCCTCACCTGCGGCAATGCGGAAAGTGTCGATCAGGCGATCCACTTCGCCGCGCGCGTCCTTGATCGGCTTGCCGGCTTCGATGCACAGGGCCAGGGCCAGCTCGTCGAAGCGCTCGCGGAAGCGGCGCACGCAGTGCTTGAGGACATCGCGGCGGGCGTCGGGCGGGAACGCCTGCATCGCCTCGCGGGCCCGGTGCGCGGCCGCGATCGCCTTGCGCACGGCGGAACGGTCGGCGAACGCCGTGCGGGTGGCGATCCGTCCGGTGTACTTGTTGCGCACTTCCAGGTCGGTATTGGCCGCGATCGCCTCGTTGGCCAGGTAATACGGGTAGCTGGCGGCCAGGCTGCCACGCACTTTCTTCGGAGCATTTTTCTTCTTCGCCATCAGATCTTTCCCTCCTGGTGCTGGCGGGCGCGGGCGGCGCGTCCGGCAGATGGTGGCCGCGCTTCACACGACCGCGGTGCTCAGCCGGGGAATGTCCTCTTTGAGGATCCGGTCGTCGTCGGAATAGTCGATCGGCACTTCCACCACGTCCACCCCGGGACGGTCCAGCAGGCCGTGCAGCAGCGGGGCAAAGGCAGCGGCCGACTCCACGCGATGGCCGCGTGCGCCGTAGCTTTCCGCGTACTTCACGAAATCCGGATTGCCGTAATCCATCCCGAATTCCGGATATCCCTCGTGGCTCTGCTTCCACTTGATCATCCCGTAGGCGTCGTCGCGCAGGACCAGCACCGTCAGGTCCAGGCCCATGCGCACCGCGGTCTCCAGCTCCTGCGAATTCATCATGAAGCCGCCATCGCCGCACACCGCCACCACGCGCCGGTCCGGATGCACCATGCGCGCAGCCATGGCTGACGGCAGCCCTGCGCCCATCGATGCCAGCGCGTTGTCCAGCAGCAGCGTGTTGGGGCGCCGGCAGCGGAAGTTGCGCGCGAACCACAGCTTGTACAGACCGTTGTCCAGGCAGGTGATGTCCCCGGGCCCGAGCACCTGCTGCATGTCGGCCACGAGGCGTTGGCTGGCCATCGGGAAGCGGTCGCTCCCGGACCGGTGGCGAAGCTGCTCATGCAGCCCATCCCGGGCGCGGTCGAAGCAGTCGAAGTCCCAGTGCCCCTGTGGCTCCAGCGCCCGGGTCAACCGCCACACCGAATTGGCGATGTCGCCGACGACCTCGATCTGGGGGAAGTACACCGGATCGACCACGGCACCCGAATAGTGGACGTGGATCACCGTGCGCCTGCCTTCGCGCATGAAGAACGGGGGCTTTTCGACCACGTCGTGGCCGATGTTGATGATGCAGTCGGCGCCGTCGATCGCGCGGTGGACGAAGTCGCCGTCGGACAGCGCCGCGGTCCCGAGCCACAGCGGATGGGTCTCGTCGATCACGCCTTTCCCCATCTGCGTGCTGAAGAACGGGATGCCGAGCTTTTCGACGAACGCGGCCAGCATGCGCGAGGTGGTCTTGCGGTTGCCGCCGGCGCCAACCATCAGCAGGGGCCGGGTCGCGCCGCGGATCGCCTCGGCCGCGCGTGCGACCGCCTTTTCCTCCGCTACCGGGCGACGCGACTCCGAGGCCGGGATCAGGATGGCATCGGTGTCGTCGGAGGCGACGTCCTGGGGCAATTCCAGGTGCGTTGCGCCGGGGCGCTCCTCCTCCGCGCTGCGCAGCGCCTCGCGCACGTATGCGGGAGCGATGTCCGCCGCGACCACCTGGCGCGTGAACTTGGTGAGCGGTGACATCATCGACACCACGTCCAGGATCTGGAAGTGGCCCTGGCGCCGGGTGCGGATGGGTTTCTGGCCGGTGATCATCAGCATCGGCATCGCCCCCAGCTGGGCGTATGCCGCCGCGGTCACCAGGTTGGTGGCGCCAGGCCCCAGCGTGGCGAGGCAGACGCCGGCGCCGCCGGTCAGCCGCCCCACCGTCGCGGCCATGAAGCCGGCCGCCTGTTCGTGGCGGCACAACACCAGCCCGATCCTCGACGTGCGCAGCGATTCGATGAGGTCCAGGTTTTCCTCGCCCGGCACGGCGAAGACGTACTCGATGCCGCCGTCTTCCAGCGCGGCTACCAACAGGTCGGACGCCTTGGGCATGGAGCGGCTCCGCTTGGGCGAACCCGAAGCCTAGGACCGCCCCCGTGACCGCCAGGCGAACCTCCCGGTCAGGAAGCCCGGCGCTGCCGTTTCCCGGGACCCGGCGTGGCGGGCCCTACGCGAGCACCTTCAGCCGCAGGCGGCCGTCGGGCAGCCGGGCGTTGACCACCTCGCCGGTCCCCACATCGTCCACGCTGCGCACGACCGCGCCGTCTTCGCGCTGCACGATGGCGTAGCCGCGGGCCACCGTGGCGAGCGGACTCACGGCTTCAAGCGCACGCGCCAGCCCGGCCAGCTGCAATGACTTGCGCTCCAGCTGGCGCGGCAGGGCGGCGTGCAGCCGCGGGTGGATCTCGGCCAGGTGCCCGCCCAGTGCCGCCAGCCTGCGGCCCGGCGCGTGTGCACGCAGGCTGCCCTGTGCATGCCGGAGCGCTGCCTGCCGTCGCTCGAGCTGGACCGAGAACGCGGCGCGGAGCCGGCGCAGTGCCTGCTGCTGGCGCTGGCAGAGGGCATCCAGGCGCGCCCGGGGACGCATCGCGTGCAGCCGCAGCGCGGCCCGGTCCGCGCGCTGGGCCGCCTGTGCCAGGCGATGCGACCCGAACGTCGCCAGCCGCCGCTGATGGCCCCGCAGCTTCGCCAGCAGTTCGGCCGCGTCCGGCACCAGCTGCTCGGCCGCCGCCGACGGCGTCGGCGCGCGCAGGTCAGCGGCGAACTCGGCGAGGCTGAAATCCGTTTCGTGCCCGATGGCCGCCACCACCGGCACCGGCGAGGCGGCGATGGCACGCGCCAGGGCCTCGTCGTTGAAGGCCCACAGGTCTTCCAGCGAGCCGCCGCCGCGGGTGAGCAGCAGGGCGTCGTAGCGGCCGCTGGCCACCGCGCCATGCAACATCTGGACGATCCGGGCCGCCGCGCCTTCGCCCTGCACCGGGACCGGCAGCACATGCACCTCCAGCAGCGGGAACCGGCGGCCGATCACGCTCATCACGTCGCGCACGGCGGCTCCGGTCGGCGAGGTGATCACGCCCAGCCTGCGGACGAGCCCCGGGAGCGGGCGCTTGCGGTCCGTGTCGAAAAGGCCTTCGGCCTGCAGCTTTGCCTTCAGCTCCTCGAACGCGCGGCGCAGCGCACCTTCGCCGGCTTCCTCGAGCGAGTCCAGGACCAGCTGGTAGTCGCCCCGCGCTTCGTAGAGCGTCAGCCGTCCGCGCGCGAGCACCTTGAGCCCCTCGCGCGGCTGGAACTTCAGCCAGGTGCTCCTGGGCCGGAACATCGCGCAGCGCACCTGGGCGCGCGCATCCTTGAGGGTGAAATACAGGTGCCCCGAGGCCGGTCGCGCGACGTTGCCCAGCTCGCCTTCCACCAGCACCAGCGGGAACGTGTCTTCCAGCAGGCTGCGCGCCAGGGTGTTGAGCTGGGACGGAGTGAGGATCTCGCCGGTGGACGTGTTGTTCATTGCAACAGGATAGTCCGGGCCCGTGGACCGGCCAATGCGTGGCGCGGGGTGGGTGGGCCACAATGTGGGCCTTCGGATACCAGCACAGGGAGCCACCGCATGAAACGCCACCCCATCCTGATCCCGGCAAGCCTGCTTGCGCTTGCGCTCGCCGCGTGCGGCCCGGCCCCGGACCTGGAAGAGGGCCCGGCGGCGCCGGTTGCGCCCGCGGCCGGCTCGCCTGCCGAAGCGGTCCCCGTCGCCGGGCAGGAGGAGGGCGTCACCGTCCGTGACCCGTGGCTGCGCCAGCCGCCGCCATCGGCCGGGGTGTCGGCCGGTTACCTCCTGATCGAAAACCCCGGCGCATACGCCGACCGGCTGCTGGCGGTGGAGACCGACGCCGCCGAGCGGGTGGAGATCCATGAGATGGACGAAGTGGATGGGTTGATGCGCATGCGCGAAATCGAGGGCGGGCTGGAAATACCAGCAGGCGGCGAAGTCGCGCTGCAGCCGGGGGGTTACCACCTGATGCTGATGGGCGCAGGCGAAGGCGTGGTGGCGGGCCGGCACGTGGATGCGGTGCTGGTGTTTGAACGCGCCGGCCGGGTAGGGGTGACTTTCGAGGTGCGCCCGCCGGGTGCGTCCGCCGCGGCGGACCGAGGACAGGCGCACGGCCACTGAAACAGGGGTCGTCCGCGGTTTTGCCGGCTGTCATGCGCCGCACCCACGCGGCCGGTAAAATGCCGTCATGTCTGCAGAACCCCACATGATCTCCTCCTCCGCGCCGGCTCCGTGCCACGGGTCGCATCTGCCGGCCCACGGCCCGGCCCCGCGTCGTGGAACGCGGCAGGTGATGATCGGCGGGGTGGCCGTTGGCGGCGATGCACCCGTGGTGGTGCAGTCGATGACCAACACCGACACCGCCGATGTCGCGGGCACGGCGAAGCAGATCGCCGCGCTGTGGCGCGCCGGCTCGGAGCTGGTCCGGATCACGGTCAACAATCCCGAATCGGCCGCCGCGGTGCCACGGATCGTCGACCGCCTTGCCATGCAGGGCGTGGAGGTGCCGATCATCGGCGACTTCCACTACAACGGACACCAGCTGCTGGCGGCCGAACCGGCCTGCGCTGAAGCGCTGGCCAAGTACCGGATCAATCCGGGCAACGTAGGCTTCGGCAAGAAGCGCGATATCCAGTTTGCACAGCTGATCGAGTTCGCAATCAGGTACGGCAAGCCGGTGCGCATCGGCGCCAACTGGGGTTCGCTGGACCAGTCGCTGGCCGCGGCGCTGATGGACGAGAATGCAAAACGCGCGGAGCCCTGGGATGCGGGCCGGGTGCTGCGCGAGGCGCTGATCCGATCGGCGCTGGATTCGGCCGAACGCGCGGTGGAGCTGGGGCTGGCACGCGAGAAGATCGTGCTCAGCGCCAAGGTCAGCGGCGTGCAGGAACTGGTCTCGGTGTACCGCGACCTTGCCGCGCGCAGCGATTTCGCCCTGCACCTGGGCCTGACCGAAGCCGGCATCGGCAGCAAGGGCATCGTTGCCTCCAGCGCCGCGCTGGCGGTGCTGATGCAGGAAGGCATCGGCGACACCATCCGCATTTCGCTTACCCCCGAGCCCGGCGCGCCGCGGACGCAGGAGGTCGTGGTGGCCCAGGAGCTGCTGCAGACCATGGGCCTGCGCGCCTTCACCCCGATGGTCACCGCCTGCCCGGGATGCGGCCGCACCACCTCCGAGTTTTTCCAGGAGCTGGCAAAGGTGGTGCAGGAGCACGTGAGGGCGAAAATGCCCGAATGGAAGATCAGCCATCCCGGGGCGGAGAACATGACCCTGGCGGTCATGGGGTGCGTGGTGAACGGGCCCGGTGAATCCCGCCACGCCAACATCGGCATCTCGCTGCCCGGCACCGGCGAAGCCCCGGCGGCACCGGTCTTCGAGGATGGCAGGAAGACCGTGACCCTGCGCGGGGAGAACATCGGCCGGGAGTTCGTGGCCCTGGTGGACGCGTACGTGGAACGCAATTACGGGCGCGGAGCCAGCGCCGGCTGAACCAGAAGCGCCGCGCGCCGGCTTGTTGCGGCGCAGTATCGCTTTCCAGGAGTGGCAGTGTAGAGTCGGGCGTGGCGGTCGCGCAGTCGCGCTTGCCGCCCGGTGGAGGGGGACCATCGGTTGTTGGGTGTCGAGGGATGCACATCCGGCCGCCGTGGTTGGTGGCCGCGTGCATGGGGCAGGCCTTTCCAACCGGGGTATCAACATGTCACGAATCACGAAGTGGTTGGTCGCAGCGCTCGTGCCGCTGGCGGCCGCTGCCGCGGCCAGCGGCATTGCATTGACTCAGGAGGGCCGGTCGCTTGCCGGCCTGTTCGTGTCCGCGCCGGCAGTGGCGCAGGCAGGACCGGGCATCGGCGGAGGCGACCCGCCCGTGGCGCCGGGCGATCCAGCCGGCGGCGCGGGGCCGACGCCCAGCGACGGGCTGCACATCGTGGTCTTCCGCGAGCCGGCGCTGGGCGCCTATCGCGGCGAGGTGCGCGGGATGGCGGAACCCCGGCGCGTGGAGGGCGCGCGCGGCAAGGCGCGGCTTGATCGCCGCAGCCTGGAGGCGCAGCGCTACGTCGAGTACCTGCGCGATCGCCAGCTGCGCTTCGAGCGCGACATCTCCAGTCGCATTGGCCGGCCGGTGGCGGTGGAAGCACGCATGCAGCATGCGGTGAACGCGATCGTCGCCGACCTGACCGCGTCCGAGGCCGACCGCGTGCGGGCGCTGACTGAGGTCCTGTTCGTCGAGGAGTACCGCGAATACGAGCTCGACACGGATACCGGGCCCGCCCTGATCGGCGCGCCGGCGGTGTGGGATGGCAGCAACCCCGGCGCTCCGGCCGGCTACCAGGGCGAGGGCATGGTGTTCGGCATCCTCGACTCGGGCATCAATTTCGGCAGCCCTTCGTTTGCCGCCGTGGATCCGGTCGACGGATACGCCCACGTCAACCCGCTGGGCGAGGGCAACTACCTCGGCACCTGCGCGCCAGGCGAGGTGGACGAGGGCCGTTGCAATGCCAAGCTCATCGGCGGCTACGACTTCGTCTGCGGACCGCCGGCCAACCAGTGCAACCAGCCGAATATCCGAGAAGAACCGGGCTTCGGCGACAGCAACGGGCACGGCACCCACGTGGCTGGCACTGTGGCCGGCAACCGGGTCGACGCCCAGTACCGCGGGCTGCCGCTCCGGGTTTCCGGCGTGGCACCGCGCGGCAACATCGTCGCCTTCGACATCTGCTACACCAACATCGCCACCGGTCAGGGCCTGTGCCCCAACGTTTCAGCGGTGTACGCGGTGGACCAGGCGATCGCCGACGGCGTGGTGGATGTCATCAACTACTCCATCGGCGGGGGTTCGCAGCCCTGGAGCGAAGCGGTCTCGATGGCATTCCTGTCGGCCGTGGATGCCGGCATCTACGTGGCGGCGTCGGCGGGCAACAGCGGGCCGGGGCCGAACACCATGGGACACCTGGAGCCGTGGGTCTCCTCGACCGCGGCCGCGCAGCATGGACGCAACGGCATCAGCTTCCTGCTCCAGGTCACCGGCCCCGAGCCGGTGCCGGAGCCGCTGGCACCGGTGGTGCTCAATGAGGGGAGCAACGGCGTGCCGCATTCGGCCACCATCCCGGGCGATACGCCGCTGGTGGTGAGTCCGGGCTTCGACGGCGGCAGCGATGGCTGCGAAGCGTACGCGCCCGGCGCGCTGGAAGGCGCCATCGTGGTCATCAGGCGCGGCGCCTGTCCGTTCTCGGACAAGGCCAATAACGCCGATGCCGCGGGCGCCGTGGCGGTGGTGATCGCCAACAACGACACGCCGGGGCTGATTCCCTCGGTGCCGGGCACCAGCATCCCGGTGTTCGGGGTCAATCTCGCCGACGGCAACGCCCTGCGCGACTTCGTGTGGGCCAATCCTGGCGCGACGGCGATGATCGGCTATCCAGCGGTCGCGCTGCCCAACACCGCCGACGCATTGGCGGCGTTCAGCTCCCGCGGCCCGGCCGGGAACTTCGACCTGGTCAAGCCGGACGTCACCGCGCCTGGCGTGCAGATCCTGGCGGCCGACGCCGGTGAGACGATCACCGGCTTCGAGGACCTCTACGGTCTCAAGAGCGGCACATCGATGGCGTCGCCGCACCAGGCGGGGGCGGCCGGCCTGGTGCGCCAGGCGCGGCCCGACTGGACGGTCCCCGAGGTCAAATCGGCGCTGGCGATGACCGCCGACCCGGGCGTCTGGCTCGAGGACGAGGTGACGCCGGCGCATCCGTTCGCGAAGGGAACAGGCCGGATCCGGGTGGACCGGGCGATCAATGCCGGCCTGGTGATGGACGAGACCGCGGACAACTACCTGGCGGCCAACCCGGCCGCGGGCGGTGATGTCTCCGCGCTCAACCAGCCCAGCCTGGCCAGCGGCGACTGCTTCACCAGCTGCACGTTCACCCGTACGTTCCGCAGCACCCTTGCCCACGAGCAGGGGTGGCGGCTGCAGCTCGACGGATTGAGCGGCAGCATCTCGCCCCGCTCGGTCAGGGTTCCGCCCGGCGGCACGGTGAGCGTCCAGGTCACGGTCAACACCCGCGGGATGGCCGGTGACGGCAGCTGGAACTTCGGCACGCTGCTGGTGGAGCCGATGGCGCTGGGCCGCGATCCCGCACCTACGCCGTGGCTGAGGTTGCCGGTGGCGGTCTCGGTGCCGCCGCCCGTGATCGCGCTCCCGGACCAGCTTCAGGCCAGCGTGGCCACGGGGCGGACCGGGACGGCCAACGGCGCGATCGGCAACGTCGGCGGATCGGTCCTGGACTTCACGGTGGACAACACGGGCTCCGCAGGCATGGTGCTCGCGAATGTCACCCGCGGAGGGGTCAACACCGGCTACAACAGCTCGGTGCTGGTCGACAACCCCGGCACGCCGGCGCTGTTTGCCGCCGATGACTTCATCCTGGCCGGTGAAACAACCCTGACCGCGATCCAGGTCGAGGGTTTCGTGGCCACTTCGTCGCGGCTGACGGACATGGCCAGCGCGCTCGCGTGGACCATCTACCCGGACGCCGGCGGGGTTCCGGCGGGCAACCCGCTCACCTCTCCGGGCGCGGCGGCGTGGGCGTACAGCGCGCCGCCCACCGGCGCCGGGATCACCATCACCGGGACCGGCCAGATCAACAACGTCGCGCTGGACCTGGAACAGGCTGGCCAGGAGGTGGTGCTGCCCGCAGGCCGTTACTGGCTGGTGGTGCATGCCGTCGCGCCCACGGCCTACCGCTGGATCTGGTTCGCCTCCAACGACGCCAGCGGCGGGGTGATGACGATTGCCCCGGGGCCGGCCGGGACCGGGGCCTGGGCGCTGGCGACCACGTACGGGGGCCTGGCGATGCGGATTGACGGTTTGGTTGACTGCGGCGCGCCGTGGATCGGATCGGTGACGCCGGCCTCGGGCATGGTGCAGCCCGACGAGTCGCGGTCCATGCGCGTGCGGCTCAGCGCGGCCGGACTTTCGCCCGGCACCTACCGCGGCAACGTCTGCGTGGCCAGCAACGACCCGGTCACGCCGAAGGCGGCGGCACCGGTGCGCCTTGACGTGACGCCGTAGCGCGGGCGGCAATCGCAGGACGCGCGGCCCCGGCGATGTGCCGGGGCCGCGTTGTTTCCGGGGGAGGCGACGCCTACTCCGGCGGTTTGTTCGCCGCCGGGGTCGCGCCGGTGACGGGCCGGCGCCTGCGCCGGGCGATCGTGGCCTCGCGGTGGGCGATGTAGCCATTGGCGGCGAGGATGATCGCGGCGCCGGCGATGGTCCATGCGTCGAGCACCTCGGCAAACAGGATCCACCCGAGCACGGCCACGATCGGCAGCTGCAGGAAGCTGATTGGCGAGAGCGCGCTCACGTCACCCAGGTTGAGGGCCCGGGTCCAGAACATGTGCCCGGCGGTGCCCAGCACGCCGGCGGCTACCAGCCACAGCCAGGTGATGCCCGTCGGCCACTCCCACACCAGGAGGGCCGCCGGCAGCGACATCGGTACCCAGAGGATGGTGGTCCAGATGACGATGCGGTCGGCCGGCTCCAGGCGCGTGAGCTGCTTGATCTGGATGGCCACCATCGCGCTGATCACCGCGCCCGCCACCGCCACCATGCTGCTCCAGCTGAACCCGTCGGTGCCCGGGCGCACGATCACGAGCACGCCGATGAAGCCGGCGACCACTGCGCTCCAGCGCCTGGCGCGGACCTGTTCGCCCAGCCACACCGCCGCGGCGATGGTCACGAACAGCGGCGAGGAATACGACAGCGAAATTGCGTGGGCCAAGGGCAGGTTGGCGATGGCCCAGAAGCCGCACAGCATCGCCAGCGTCCCCAGCAGGCAGCGCACCATGTAGCGCGGCAGGTGCGTGGTGCGCAGCAGGCCAAAGCCGTGCATGCGCAGCAGCGGCAGGGCGGCGAGCATCCCGAACAGCGAGCGGAAGAAGGCGACCTCGAAGGCGTGCACCTGTTCGGAGGCAAGCCGGATCGCAATCACCATCAGCGCGAACAGCAGCGTGCTCAGGAACATCAGCAGGGCGGCGCGCACGGGCGTGGCGAGGTTCACCAGCTGTCTCCGATGACCCGCGGCTCCGGCTCCAGCGACACGCCGAAACGCTCCTGCACCGAGGCGGCGATCCGCCGGGCCAGGGCCAGCAGCTCCGCGCCGGTGGCGCCGCCGTGGTTGACCAGCACCAGGGCGTGCCGTTCCGACACGCCGGCATCACCCTCGCGATGGCCCTTCCAGCCGCAGGCGTCGATCAGCCATGCGGCCGAGAGCTTGCGGCTGGTGGCATCCGCACCGGGGAACACCGGCAGGGCAGCATGCTGCAGCGCCAGCGCTTCGGCCAGGTCCGCCGGCACGATGGGGTTCTTGAAAAAGCTGCCGGCGTTGCCCAGCACGGCCGGATCGGGAAGCTTGCTGCGCCGCACCCGGCACACCGCTTCGGCGACCTGCGAAGGCGTGGGTGACCCGATTCCGGCGCGCGCCAACTCGTCGGCTATGCCTGCGTACTCCAGGCGCAGCCGGGGCGTGCGCGAGAGCCGGAATTCAACCGCCGTCACGATCCAGCGCTCGGGCTCGCGCTTGAAGCGGCTGTCGCGGTAGGCGAACGCGCAGTCAGCGGCCGCTAGCCGCCGGATGGCGTGCCCTTTGCGGTCGAACGCCTCGACCGTTTCGATGCGCTCCCGGACTTCGACCCCGTAGGCGCCGATGTTCTGGATCGGTGCGGCACCCACGGTCCCGGGGATCAGGGCCAGGTTCTCCAGTCCGGCCAGGCCGTGTCCCAGCGTCCACAGCACGAACGCATGCCACTCGACCCCGGCATCGGCGCGCACCAGAACGCTGTCGCCATCGTCCTGGACGACGCGGATGTCCTGGCCTGCAAGTGAAAGCACCACCCCGGGCGGATCGCCGGCGAACAGCAGGTTGCTGCCCCCGCCGAGCACCAGCACCGGGCCGTCGCGCAGCATCGCGTTGCGGAACAGCTCCGGCAGGCAAGCCGCATCGCGCACTTCCACCAGCATGCCGGCGTGGGCCTCCACGCCAAAGGTGTTGCGCGCGCGCAGCGGTGCGCGCTCGGCCAGTCGCAAGGCACTGCGCATCAATGCCTCACAGTGGCGGCAGGTTGCCGCGGCTGGGCGCTTCCTTGCGGCGCCGGATGGCCTCCACGCATTCGCCGACCAGCCCCGGGCCGCGATAGACCAGGCCGGTATAGCACTGCACGAGGCTGGCGCCGGCAGCCATTTTCTTGACCGCGTCGGCCCCCGAGAGGATCCCGCCCACGCCCACCAGCGGGATGGAGTGGGGCAGTCGCGTGCGCAGCATCCGCAGGACGGTGGTGG
>JAAYXJ010000200.1 GCA_012515985.1 Gammaproteobacteria bacterium | reverse complement strand
TCGTCTACGGCCGGGTCGCCGATGGCTGGCTGCTGTCGAGCGACTTCCCTGCCAACAGGAAGCTGGCCGAAGTGCGCTGGGCCTGGCAGGTCTCGCAGGCATGGCAGCTGCATGTACGCCTGCGCCGGCGTGACGAAATCGACCTGCCTGCCGGCACCGGGCATCCCCGCCGCGACGACGACCTTTACGTACGCGCGACCTGGCGCTTCTAGGGGACCCTTGCCAGGAACGCGCGTTCCCCGCTTGTGCTTTCCCGCCCGAGCAGGCGGTTGCGCCGCGGAAACCGCCCGAACCCGCGGATGGTGTCGCGGTGTCCACCCACCCGACGCGCCCACTCGTCGCCGATGCGGGCGGCAAGCGACACCGCACGCTCCAGGTCGGCCAGGTTTTCCGAATGCGCGAAGGGGTACACGAAGAACATCCGGAACCCCGGTTCCACCTGCTCCATGTATCCACGCCGCTCCGCCTCGCGCGCATGCATCAGCGCCATGCCATCGGTGGCATACATGTGGGCGGTGCCCCGGAACGCGTTGCGCGGGAACTGGTCGAGCAGGACCATCAGCGCCAGGGCGCCTCCGGCGGTCTCCATCCATCCGTCGCAGCGGCGGGCCGCGGCTTCCATGTGAAGGCCAAGGAAGCGCTGGCGGAAGTCGCGATCGAACGCGGGGTCCGCTTCCATCCACAGCCGCTTGGCGACCACGGGCCGCCAGTAGTCGATCACCTCGGCGATCCGCGAATCAGTCATGTCAGGCACCTTGGCTTTCGGGCGGGCACAGCTTGTCCACCCCATGGGAACGTCATGCAGTCCATGCTCTCGCGTCATGGTTCCTGATTCCAGGCGGGAGTGAAGCATGGGCGACGAGAAACGCATTGTGATCATCGGCGGCCACGGCAAGGTGGCGCTGCTGGCGGCGCCGAAGCTGCGGCAGGCCGGTTATACGGTGGACTCGATCATCCGCAATCCGGGCCAGGCGGACGCGGTCCGCGCTGCCGGCGCCAATCCGGTGGTGCTGGACATCGAGTCGGCGGGGGTCGAGGCGCTGGCCGAAGCCTTCGATGGGGCGCACGCCATCGTGTTTTCGGCAGGCGCCGGAGGCGGCAATCCGCAGCGCACCCACGCCGTGGATTACGAGGCCGCGGTCCGCGCCATGCAGGCGGCGGAACAGGCCGGCGTGCAGCGCTTCGTGATGGTGTCCTACGCCGGCGCCGACAGGGACGTGCATCGCCTGGATCCGTCGGATCCGTTTTACCCCTATGCCAAGGCCAAGCACGACGCCGACGCAAAGCTGCGCGAGAGCGCGCTCGACTACACCATCCTCGGGCCGGCGCTGCTGACCCTGGAGCCGGCGACAGGCCGGATCCAGCGGGTGGAAGAGGCCGGGGCCGACTGGCCCGACGACAAGCGCGTCACCTCACGGGACAACGTCGCCGAGGTGATCACCCACGTCATCACGACCGGCGCGGCCCGTCGCCAGACGGTGGACTTTTACGACGGCGACACGCCGATCGCGGAGGCCATCCCCGCCTGATCCGCCTCAGGCCGCGCTGGCGCGGCGGCCGCGCTCCAGGTGCACGAGCAGCAGCGAGACCGCGGCCGGGGTGACACCGGAAATGCGGCGCGCCTGGCCGATGGTCTGCGGGCGCACGCGCTCGAGTTTCTGCTGTACCTCGGCCGAGAGCCCGCGCACCGAGGCATAATCGAAGCCGTCGGGGATCGGCGTGGTTTCATGCCGCTGCTGGCGCGCGATCTCGTCGCGCTGGCGCTGCAGATAGCCCGCGTACTTGGTTTCGATCTCGATCTGCTCGGCCACTTCCGGGTCCACCGGCGCGTCCGGCGCGAAGGCCGGCAGCGTCACCAGCCTGGCGTAGTCCAGCTCCGGCCGGCGCAGCAGGTCCAGGGCGCTGTTTTCCCGGCTGAGCTCCACGCCCAGCCTTTCCACCGCTTCGCGCCCGGCGGCATTGTTGGGCGATGCCCACAGCCCGCCCAGACGCTGCGTCTCGCGCTCGATCGCTCCGCGCTTGGCCTCGAAGCGCGCCCAGCGCGCATCGTCCACCAGGCCGAGCTCGCGGCCGATGGGAGTCAACCGCAGGTCGGCATTGTCCTCGCGCAGCTGCAGCCGGTATTCGGCGCGGCTGGTGAACATGCGGTAGGGCTCGGTGGTGCCGTGGGTGATCAGGTCATCAACCAGCACCCCGATGTAGGCCTGGTCGCGGCGCGGCGACCACGGTTCCAGACCCTGGACCTGGCGCGCCGCGTTGACGCCCGCCAGCAGGCCCTGTGCGGCCGCTTCCTCGTAGCCGGTGGTGCCATTGATCTGGCCGGCGAAGAACAGCCCGGCGATCGCTTGCGTCTCAAGCGACGCCTTCAGCCCCCGGGGATCGAAGTAGTCGTATTCGATCGCATAGCCGGGGCGGGTGATGTGCGCGTTTTCGAAGCCGTTGACGCTGCGCACGAGCTCGAGCTGGACGTCGAACGGCAGCGAGGTGGAAATGCCGTTGGGATAGACCTCGGCCACGTCCAGCCCCTCGGGTTCGACGAACACCTGGTGGCTGGCCTTGTCGGCAAAGCGCACCACCTTGTCCTCGATCGACGGGCAGTAGCGCGGGCCCACGCCTTCGATCTGCCCCGAATACAGGGGCGAGCGGTGCAGCGCGCCGCGGATGATCTCGTGGGTACGTTCGGTGGTGTGGGTGATCCAGCAGTCGACCTGCCGCGGATGGTCCTCGCGGCTGCCCATGAAGGAGAACACCGGACGCGGATCGTCACCCGGCTGCACGGCCATGCGCGAATAGTCGAGCGTCCGTCCATCGATCCGCGGCGGGGTCCCGGTCTTGAGCCGGTCCACCGCGAACGGGCGCTCGCGCAGGCGCGCCGCCAGCGTGTTGGCGGGCGGATCGCCGGCCCGCCCGGCCGAGTACTGCGACTCGCCCACGTGCACGCGCCCGCCCAGGAACGTGCCGACCGTGAGCACCACGGCCGGCGCATCGAAGCGCTGGCCGCCCTGCGTGATCACACCGCGCACCGCGTCGCCTTCGATCACCAGGTCATCCACGCCGGCCTGGAATACCGTCAGGCCAGGCTGGCTCTCCACCGCGCGGCGGATGAAGGCGCGGTACAGCGCGCGATCGGCCTGGCAGCGGGTGGCGCGCACGGCCGCGCCCTTGGAGGCATTGAGCCGGCGCCACTGGATGCCGGCCGCGTCGGCGGCCTTCGCCATGATCCCACCCAGCGCATCGATCTCCTTCACCAGATGACCCTTGCCGATGCCGCCGATGGCCGGGTTGCAGCTCATCGCGCCGATCGTCTCGATGCTGTGGGTGAGCAGCAGCGTGCGGGCGCCGGCGCGCGCGGAAGCCAGCGCAGCGTCCGTGCCGGCATGGCCGCCACCCACGACGATCACGTCATATCGGAAAAAACCGTTTGCACTCATGGCGGTGATTATCGCGCGTTGCGCGGAGCCCCATCAGGTGTGGCGGGGAAAAGTTGGCACGCTTCCTGCGTACCCTTCCAGTGCACCCGGCGAGGCAAGCGCCACAAGGGGGGCGCGGCTGGACTGGAACAGGGGCTGGCCACGCGTGAACCGGGGAAGCGAAGGGGCCGGATGTCGGGGGACATCCGGCCCCGTTTTTTTTGGCGCTTGGCCCGATTGGCCTCATTAGGCGCCGACACCCGACGAAAGCGGAACAGGGGGGATCCGGAAGTCTTCCGCCGGGTGTCGACATTGGATTGTCCGCTGAGCGTCGGGTTCTGACGCAGGCGGTCACACGCCGCTAGCTTGCGCCGTCACCGGCGCTTGCGCAAGGGGGGTCAGCGCTCCTGTACGTGACCGCGTTCACGCTCCCGGGGTTGCGCCCGCTGTGGCGCCGGGCTCGCCGACGGGCGCGCCCGCTGCGGCGGCGCCGATTGGCGCACCGGAGCCGTGCTGCGGGCACCCGGGTTGCCGGCGGGCGAGCCGGCACGCCACGGCGAGCTGCGGGTGCGCTGCACGTCCTGGCGGTTGCTGCGGATGGTTGGCTGGATGCGTTCGCGCTGGCCCTGCGCGCGCATTCCCGAAGTCGGGGCCTGGACGCGCTCGGGCCGTTCGCGGTGCTCCACCCGGGTGACGCCACTCAGGTTGCGCCAGGGCGCGCCCGGACGGGATTCGCGCGGCCGGTCCTGGTCGGGGCGCGGGCGCACGACGACGGGCGGGCGGTAATAGGGCCCGTAATAGCCGTAGTACGGGTACCAGGAGCCGTAGTAGTACCGGTTCGGCCAGTAGCTGTAGCCCGAGTAGCCGTACGGATGGCCGTAGCCGACGCTGCCGTAGAGGCCGCCGTAGCGGCCATAGCCGACGCTGCCATAAGGGGCACCGTAATGGCCCGAACTCCGGCCGTAGTAGTAATCGCCGCTGCCGCCGCGATACCCGTAGGTCGCGCAGCCGCCCAAGAGCAGCGCTGCCAGCGCGGTAACGACGAGATAGCGGATCTTCATTTGATCGCCCCTGTGTGATATGGCCCCAGCATGGACGCAAGCCATTGAATCAGCGCTTAATTCGCCCGGCGTGAGCGGGTGTTGGATGAACCGCTCAGCCTTGCGATAGGCTTTTGCCGATGCCTCCCGCCCCGCCCGCAACCGCCCTGCGTGATGAGCCTGCCATCCGCCCGCGCACGGCGCGGTGGGCCCATCCTAACCCGCCGCGCACCCGCGCCGCCGGAGGCCTCGCGTGAGCCGGACCGGGCGGCGGGGCGGCGGCGTGCGGGCGCTGGCCTTGCTGCTGCGCCTGGGCGTGCTGGCCGCGCTGTGGGTGTCAGGCGTGGCCGCGTACATCGCCTGGACCGGCGCGCGCGACGAGGCGGCGCCGGCCGACGCGATCATCGTGCTCGGGGCGGCCGCCTATGACGCGCGGCCCTCACCGGTGTTCGAACAGCGCATCCTGCACGGCATCCACCTGCACGAGCAGGGACTGGCCCAGTGGCTGATCTTCACCGGTGGCTTCGGGGGCGAGGGCGCCCGGTTCGCGGAATCGGAGGTCGCCCGCCGCTACGCCATCGACAAGGGCGTGCCGGAAGAGCGCATCCTCATCGAGACGGTATCGCGCACCACCCGTGGCAACCTGGAGCAGGCGGCACTGCTCATGCGCGAACGCGGCCTGACGCGCGCGATCCTGGTGAGCGACCCGCCGCACATGGCCCGGGCGCTGCGCTTGGCGCGGCGGGTGGGCATCGAGCCGCTCGGTTCGGCAACCCCCACCACGCGCTTTCGCAGCGTGGAGGCGCGATGGCGGTTCCTGCTGCGCGAGGTGTACTTCTTCCACCGCGACCTGTGGGACCGGCTGCGCGGGGCGTGGGGCCGGTAAGGCGCACCGCGCGCTGCTACAGGTCGCGGCCGTAGCGCGTGAGCCCTTCGAGCATCAGGTAGCGGGTGGCGGCGGCGCGCTCATGCAGCTCGAAATCCTGCAGAACGTCCACCAGCTGGCGGAATGAGCGGCAACGCGCCTGGCGGCTGCCGGGATCATCGCCGGAGGCGGCGATGCCGATGCTGAAGCCGTCATGGATGAGCATCGCGGTCACGCCGGCGCGGCGCAGGACCTGGTCGGCCGCAGCCGGGTCGTATGGCTGCAGCGGGTTCTGCATGCCCGACACGGCGATGGCCAGCACCGCCTCGGCAAACCGCGCCTGCCTCTCGGGAGCCAGGGCATTGGCGGTACGCTGCAGCCCGGCGATGCTGCGGTCGGCGGAAGGATCAAACAGCCTGCACAGCTCGCGAGATTCGCTCTCCGACTTCGACGCATCAAGCACCACCTGGTACAGAGTGTCGATGTCACGGTCGCCCGCGCGCAGGATCACGTCCTCCGCGCTGGCCAGCACCATCGCCGGGTCGATGCCGGACAGGTCGATTTCATACTGGCGCTGCTGGGCGCTGGCGGGCAGAGCCAGGCACGCGAAGGCCAGCGAAAGCAGGAGTGTGCGCATCGCCGGCGAGTCTAGCCGCGCCGGCCTGAATCCCGGGCAGCCCGGGCTCAGCGCTTGCGTACCGGAATCCGGTTGGCGGGGAAGCTGATGACCTCCTCCCCGCCCATGCGGATCGGGGCGCCCGGCGCGGGCGCCCAGGTTATGGCGGTGATCACCTCCCAGCTGGCCGGCAACTTGCCGTCGCCCCCGCGCAGCGCGTCATAGGCCTCCGCGGCGCGGGCAAACCGGGCCCGCCCGGTGAGCGTGCGGCGCCGGCCGGCAAGGGCGTTGGTGGCACCCAGCGCGCGCAGCTCGCGCATCAGCGCCGGGACGTCGTCGTAGCCGCGTACCAGCACCTCGCGGTCCAGCACCGGGTCCCGGAAGCCTGCATGCATCAGCGCATCGCCCAGGTCGGCGATGGTGACGAAGGGGCTTACGTGCGGCGCGTCGTCGGCCTGGGCGAACGACTCGCGCAGCTCGTGCAGGGTGTCTTGGCCGAAGGTCGACAGCAGCAGCAACCCGCCGGGGCGAAGCACCCGGCGGAAGCCGGCGAACGTCGCCTGCAGGTCTTCCACCCACTGCAGGCACAGGTTGGAAAACAGCACGTCCACCGTACCGTCGGCCAGCGGCAGCGCGGCCGCGTCGGCGCATACCCGGTCGATGCCCGGCCGCAGGCCCAGGCCGCGGGCGATGCCGCCGCCGGCGCGCGGATCAATCCGCTGCAGCATCGGCAGCGCCATGTCGATCGCCACCACCCGCGCCTTCGGCCAGCGCCGGCGCATTTCCACTGTCGCACGGCCCGGCCCGCTGCCCAGGTCGACCACCGTGCCGGGGACGGTGTCGTCCAGGTACATCAGCGATTCCAGCAGCCAGCCCTCGACTTCGCGCTGGAGGCCGGCGGCACCGGCGTAGGTGTCGGCGGCGCGGCCGAAGGCGTGGCGGATGTGCTGGCGGTCAAACATGGGGCCGCCCCCGGTTCACTGGCATGCACGTCATGGGGAAAGGGAGGCCTCGAAGCGGCGCAGGGCGTCGGCGACGATCCCAGCGTGGGTGAGGAAGGGGGCGTGGCCGGCGTGCTCCACCTGTTCGAAGCGCGCGCGCGGCGCCATCCCCGCGGCCTCCCGCATGGCACGCGGGTCCACCACGCGATCGCGGCGGCCGGCCAGCCACAGGCTGGGAACCGGCATGGCGGGAAGCGCCGGACGAAGATCCACGTCGTGCAGCAGTCGCAAGCCGGTGGCCAGCACGCCGGCCGCCGGCTCGCCGCGGGCGAACAGGCCGTCACGCAGCGTGCGCAGCTCCTCCTTCGCGTGGTCCGAGCCGAACGCTTCCAGGGCAATGAACCGCTCCAGGGTGCCACGCCAGTCATCGCGCAGGCCCGCGGCGAAGTCCTCGAAGATCTCCGGCGACATGCCGTACCGCCAGGCACCCGCTCCCGCCGCGTCGCGCACGAAGCGCGGGCTCGAGCACACCAGCGCCACCCCGCGAACCGACTGCGTGCGCGCCAGCGCTGCCTGCAGGGCGAACAGGCCGCCCAGCGACCACCCCAGCCACAGCGCGCGCGGCAGCCGCTCCACAAGATCCTCGACCACCGGCGCCACTGCCAGCGGCAGAGCGGCGTCAACGCTGTGCCCGTGTCCGGGGAGGTCGACCAGGTGCAGCCTGAAATCGCCTGACAGCTCGTCGACCAGCGGCGCGAACACGCCACCGTGCATGGCCCAGCCGTGCAGCAGCACGACGTCGGGGCCGCTGCCGATGGTTTCGATGTGCAATTTCTTCATGCAAGGCTCCCTTTGCGGCCCGGCGCCGCATCGACTTCGTCGCGGGCCGCGTCAAGCGCCGCCACCAGTGCGTCCACATCCGCCTCCGAATGCGCGGCGGTCAGGGTGATCCGCAGCCGCGCCCGGCTTTCGGGCACGGTCGGCGGGCGGATGGCGGCAACCCAGTATCCGCGTGCTTCCAGCGCCCGCGACAGCGCCAGCGCGCGGGCATCGTCGCCGCACGGCAGGGGCTGGATCGCGGTATCGGATTCCATGGGCTCAAACCCGCGCGCGGCCAGCCCGCGCCGCAGCCGGTGGACAAGGGCAGCCAGCTTGCCGCGCCGCCAGTGCTCGCGGCGTGCAAGCTTCACCGCCGCCAGCGATGCAGCGGCCAGCGCCGGTGGCAGCGCGGTGGTGTAGATGTACGGCCGCGCGGAGGCGGCAAGATGATCCACCAGCGCCGCCTCGCCAACCACCGCCGCGCCGTAGCCGCCCAGGGCCTTGCCCAGGGTGACAAGCTGCAGCGGCACCCGCTGGTGGTCCAGGCGCGCAGCGGCCACGCTGCCGCGGCCGTCCGGGCCCAGCACGCCGACGCCGTGGGCGTCGTCCACATACATCAACGCCCCTTCCGCGTCGGCCATGGCGGCCAGCTCGCGCAGCGGGGCCACGTCGCCATCCATGCTGAAGACTCCATCGGTGGCCAGCATCGCCGCGCCGCCCGGCGCCGCGCGCAGCTGGCGCCGCGCGCCTTCCGGATCGGCGTGGGGATAGCGGCGCAGGCTGCAGCCGGCCAGGTGCGCGGCGTCGATCAGGCTGGCGTGGTTAAGACGGTCCTGCACGCTCACGTCGCCATCGCCCAGCAACGACTGCAGCACGGCAAGGTTGGCCATGTAGCCGCTGCCCAGCAGCAGCGCGCGCGGCGCCTGCAGCCAGTCGGCCAGTTCGCGCTCGAGCGCCTCGTGCTCGGCGGTATGACCGCACACCAGGTGCGAGGCCACGCCGCCGGCGCCGGTGCGCGCGGCCGCGTCGGCCAGCGCGCTCGCCACCGCGAACTGCTGCGCCAGGCCCAGGTAATCGTTGCTGCAGAAGTTCACCAGCCAGCGCGGCGCGCCGTCGGCGCCAGCGACCTCGCAGCGCACGCCGTCGCGGCGCAACACCGTGCGGCGCACCCGCTCGCGCGCCTGCAGCTGCCGCCGGGTGCGCAGCCCCGCCACGCGGGCACGCAGGTCATCGCGCTCAGACACCCTGGCGCACCCACACGGAGATTGCACCCATGGCAATGGCCGGCAGCGTGGCCAGCCCGCCCACGGCGGTGGCCACCCGCTCGCGCGCCGGGATCGGCACCTCGCGCATGCGCTGGGCGGCGGCCACGGAGGTTTGCGCCAGCACCAGCACCGCCAGGAACAGCAGCAGCATGTACACCATCCCCGCGCCCTGGCGCAGGTGGAACAGCACCACGCCCAGCATCACCACGCCCATCGCCGCCAGCCGCAGCAGCATCGCCAGCGGCCGGCTGCGGCCGCGCAGCTGCCCGAGGAAGTCATGCCCGGCGATCAATGCAAGCAGCAGCAGGTACGCCCAGGCGTACCAGGGGATCACGCCGCGCAGGTCCTTGCCGGGGCCACGATGTCCGCGTGCACGGTACCGCCGTGGTCATGTCCTTCGGCGTCCACTTCCACCTGCATCGCACGCAGGCCCAGGCGCTGGAACAGGGCCAGGTCGCGCTCGGTGTCCGGGTTGCCGGTGGTCAGCAGCTTCTCGCCGTAGAAGATCGAGTTGGCGCCGGCCAGGAAGCACAGCGCCTGCAGCTCATCGCTCATCTGCTCGCGCCCGGCCGACAGGCGCACCATCGAGCGCGGCATGAGGATGCGCGCCACCGCGATCGTGCGCACGAACTCGAACGGATCGAGCTCGGCCACGGTGTTCTTTTCCGCCAGCGGCGTGCCGGCCACCTGCACCAGGCGGTTGATCGGCACCGAGTCCGGATGCGCCGGCAGCGTGGCCAGCGCATGCAGCAGGCCGGCGCGCTGGGCGCGCGACTCGCCCATGCCGACGATGCCGCCGCAGCAGGTCTTGAGCCCCGCGTCGCGCACGTGGGCCAGGGTGTCCAGGCGGTCCTGGAAATCGCGCGTGCCGACGATCGAGTCGTAGTACTCCGGATCGGTGTCGATGTTGTGGTTGTAGTAGTCCAGTCCCGCAGCCTTGAGCGCATCGGCCTGTTCGCCCGTGAGCATGCCCAGGGTCGCGCAGGTCTCCAGTCCCAGCGCCTTCACCTCGCGGATCATCTCCGCCACCTTGGGGATGTCGCGGTCCTTGGGCGAGCGCCACGCCGCGCCCATGCAGAAGCGGCTGGCGCCGGCGGCCTTGGCCTGGCGCGCCTTTTCCAGCACGTCGCCGGTGGCCATCAGCTTGGTCGCGTCCACGCCGGTGTGGTACCGCTGGGCTTGCGGGCAATACGCGCAGTCCTCCGGGAAGCCGCCGGTCTTGACCGACAGCAGCGTGCTCACCTGCACTTCGGCCGGGTCGAAGTGCGCCCGGTGCACCGTGGCCGCGTGGTGCAGCAGCTCCGGGAACGGCAGGTCGAACAGGGACTGGATTTCCTCGCGGCTCCAGTCGGTGCGCGGGGCGGGGGATTCACTGACGGCGGACATGGCGTTTTTCCGACTGCTATGGCGGGACAGACCGGCCAGTCTGGAAAGCATGTCAACGGCTGTCAACCAAACCACCCCCGCGAAAGTTGACGGGCTGCGCCGCCGGATCGGCTTCTGGCTGCGCAACGATGCCGCCGCGCTGCTGTGGCCCGGCCGCTGCCTGGTCTGCGAGGAAGAGGCCGGTGAGGCCATCGACCTGTGCGAGCGGTGCGTGGCCGGCCTGCCGTGGCTGGGGCCGGCGTGCCTGCGCTGTGCGATGCCGCTCCCGTTCGCGCACCCGCCGGGCGCGGCCTGCGGCGCCTGCCAGGCCACGCCTCCACCGCTGGACCAGGTCCACGCCGCGTACCTCTACGCCGCCCCGCTGGATCGCCTGGTGCCGCGCTTCAAGTTCCACCGCGACCTGGCCGCAGGCCGCCTGCTGTCGCAGCTGATGGCCGAACGCTTCGAACCGCTGCCGCGCCCCGAGGCGCTGGTGCCGGTGCCGCTGCACCGCGCGCGCCTGCGCCAGCGCGGCTACGACCAGGCGCTGGAACTGGCGCGGCCGTTGGCACAGGTGCTCGGGGTTCCCCTGCGGCCCGGGCTGCTGCGACGGGTACGCGCCACTGCCGCGCAGTCCGAGCTGGACAGGGAGGCGCGCTCGCGCAACCTGCGCGATGCATTCCGGGCGTCGCCCGCGGCGATGCCGCGCCGCGTTGTACTGGTGGATGACGTCATGACCACCGGCGCCACCCTGCACGCGGCGGCGCGCGCCCTGCGCCGGGCCGGCGTGGAGCGCGTCGACGCCTGGGTGTGCGCGCGGGCGCCTTGACGCTGCCACGGCGCTCGCGTATCCAGATCCGCAGGTCCCGATGGAGCGCGCCATGGATTCGCGCCTGATGAAGGGCATCCGCCGCAGCTGGTGGGTGTTTTTGCTGTACGGACTGGCCGCGATCGCGTTCGGCCTCGCCCTGCTGGTGTGGCCCGAGTACTCGCTGATCGCGCTGGTGATGGCGTTCGGCCTGCTGGCCTTGCTCGATGGGGTGGTGAGCCTGCTCAGCGCCATCCGCGGCGACCTCGCCCTGCCGCGCTGGCTGCTTGTGGTCTATGCGGTCGTCTCGATCGGGTTCGGCCTGGCCGCAGTGGTGTGGCCCATGGAGATGGCGACCGCGATGCTGTGGCTGATCGCGCTGTGGCTGGTGGTCGCCGGCATCGCCCGCATCGTGTTCGCGATCCAGGTGCGCAAGCTGATCAACGGCGAGTGGCTGCTGGCCCTGAGCGGAGCGCTCGCCCTGGCCCTGGGGATCCTGTTCCTGGTGCGGCCGGAGATCGGCCTGCTGGCGGTGATGGTGTGGATCGCCATCGGCGCGCTGCTCTACGGCGTGCTGCAGGTGGCCGTGGCCCTGCGGCTGCGGGCCCGCACGCGGACCCTTGCCTGACTCAGCCCAACGCGTAATCCAGCGCGATCCCCGCGAACACCGCCATGCCCACCCAGTGGTTGTGCAGGAAGGCGCGGAAGCAGGCCTC
>JAAYXJ010000199.1 GCA_012515985.1 Gammaproteobacteria bacterium | reverse complement strand
TCGCGATTGCATTGAGCGCATACAGCGCCCGGAACATGTACAGGCGGCGGGTCACCGCGGGGTTGTCGAACACGTCACCCGCGAGCATCGAGACCACCGCCTGCTGGAGCTGGAAATCATTGCGCGGAGCCGAGAACAGGCGCTTCATCACCGGCGTGGTGAAACGGTGGATGAACCACGAGAAATGCTTGAGCCCGCGCCGGAAGCGCTTCTCCATCGCCTTCTGCAGCGCCCGCTCGCGCGCCGGCTCGCGCAGCGCCCCGTCGACCACCTCGCTCGCCTGTTCCGCGCTGAGCATGGCCAGGAACACGCCGGAGGAAAACACCGGATCGATGAAAGCATAGGCATCGCCCGCCATCACCCACCCCGGCCCGCTCATGCGCGTGCAGCCGTAGGAATAGTTGCCGGTGGCATGCACCGGCGCCACCCGCTCGGCCCCGCGCATGCGCCTTGCCACCGAGCCGCGCGCGTTGAGCGTCTGCATCAGGAACGTCTCATTGTCGCTGCGGCGCTGCTTGAGGTACTCGGGCGAGCACACCGCGCCCACGCTCATGATGTCGTCGCGCAGCGGGATCAGCCAGTACCAGCCGTGCTCGAAGCGGTCCACGGTGACGTTGCCCGCATCCTCGCCCGGGCGCCGCTCCACCCCGCGGAAATGGCTGAAGATCGCCGCCGACTGGTGCTTGCTGCTCTTGCGCTTGAGCTTGAGCTTGTTGCCCAGGAAGGTGTCGCGTCCGCTCGCATCCACCACGTAGCGCGGGCGCACGCTGAACTTCGCGCCGTCGGCGGCGGTGGCCTCGAACTGCTCCGGCCGGCCGTCGGCGCCCAGCGCGATGGTCTTCACCCGCACCCCGTCGCGGGCGTCCACGCCGTTGGCGCGGGCGTGTTCGAACAGCAGCTGGTCGAATTCCGAGCGCCGCACCTGGAACGCGTGGTCGCGCGGCAGGCCCAGGCCCCCGGTGAACCGGAACACGTGGGTCTCGGTGTCCGAATCGGCGACGGTGAAGTCGGCCCCGGCCTTGCGCACGCCGATTTCCCGGACCTGGTCGATCACGCCCAGGCGCTCGAGGATCGGCAGGTTCATCGGCAGCAGCGACTCGCCGATGTGGAAGCGGGGGTGCACGTCCTTCTCCAGCATCAGCACCTGCCACCCGCGCCGGGCCAGCAGGGTGGCGGCGGTGCTCCCGGCCGGGCCACCGCCAATCACGAGCACGTCGGGCGTGAGGACCTGCTTGCCGTCACCAGAGCCTTGTTCCTGCTTCAACATTCCTGTGCTGCCGCTCGCCGTCTGGTCCGGCCCATGCCATCATTCCGGGGCGCGCATCATAGCGCGGCGCCCGCGCGCCACCCATTCATCAAGACGGAAGCCAACATGTCGCAGACCCCCGCCGAGCGCGAACTGGCCGAGCTGCTGGTCGAGAGCCTGAACCTGGAAGACGTCGAGCCCGGCGGGATCGATCCGGAGGCGCCGCTGTTCAATTCCGGCCTGGGCCTGGATTCGATCGACGCGCTGGAACTGTCGCTGGCCATCAGCAAGCGCTACGGCTTCCAGCTGCGCTCGGACAGCGAGGAGAACCTGCGCATCTTCGCCTC
>JAAYXJ010000198.1 GCA_012515985.1 Gammaproteobacteria bacterium | reverse complement strand
CCGCGGTGGGCACGATGCTGCCCGGCGGCCAGGCCGGCCTGCCGCTGTACGCGCTGTGCTTCGTGTTCGGCGGCCTGACGTTCGCGATCTACCCGCTGTGCATGGCCCACCTGCTGGACCACCTGGAGCCCACCGACACGCTGTCGGCAGGCAGCAGCCTGCTGCTGCTCAACGGTCTGGGCTCGGCCATCGGCCCGGCGCTGGCCGGCGTGGCGATGACCCGCTTCGGCGCCGAGGCGCTGCCCGCGTTCCAGGCCGCGGCGCTGGTGCTGGCCGCGCTGATCGCCGGCGGACGGCGCCTGCTGCGCCGCCGCGACAACGAGCACCCGTCGGAATTCCACGTGATGGTGCAAACCACGCCGACGGCGATCGAGATGCTGCCGGAAGTCGAGTCGCCCGAGCCCGAGTCCGAAGCCGGGCCCGGCAGCGGAAGCTAGCTACCACCAGCAGCAGCTGCGGCCCCCGGACCAGGGCCTTACGGGGTTTGTGCGGCAGGCGCGGGCTCGGCCTTCTTCGGTGGGTCGGCCTTGCCCGGGGCGTCGGCCGGCTTGGCAGCGGAATCGGATTTGTCCCCGCCCGCCAGGTTGCGCTTGGCCTCGCCGTCCTTCTTGAAGTCGGTTTCATACCAGCCGCTGCCCGCCAGGCGGAACGCCGGGGCGGTCACCTGCCGCTTCACGGCCGCCGCGGCGCACTCCGGGCAGGCCTCCGGATCCGGATCGGAAAGCTTCTGGAGACGGTCGAACTGGTGGCCACAGGCGGCGCACTGGAAAGCGTAGATGGGCATGGCGTACGTCTTGAACCTGGGGGTGAAATGGAACCGCCCCCATTCATGGGGGCGGCTGTGACCATTTCAAGCCGCGCGGGGCGCGTCAGTAGCCCCAGGGGGTGGGCGGGGTCTCGACCGGCTGCGTGAGGTCGAACTCGACCTGGAACAGGCGCCCCTCCGGGTTCTGGCCGCCCTCGGGACGCGCCAGCTCATAGAGGAAGCGCTGCCCGGGCTCGATCTCCATCGCCCAGACATTGGTGGTCGAGACATCCAGCCCCTCGCGCGAGAACAGCTCGATCGACTCCTGGTCGACCGGGAACTCCTGGCGCTGCGCGGTCCCGGGCTCCACGGTATCGCCGCCGTACATGGTGACCGGATCGTCGCTGCCGTCCTCCAGGCGGTGGTCGTGCTTGAGGCGCAGGCCGTCTTCGGTGCGGGTCAGGATCCAGGTGCGCGAATGGTTGTCGCCGACATGGAACGGCACCCGGATCTCGCGGGTGGGCTCCTCGCAGCCGCGCACGTGCATCACCAGGTCCTGGCCTTCGAACGCGTCGGGTTCGGGCGAGGCCGGCTCGTTGGCCACGATGCGCCCGGCGAACGCCTGGCCGCAGTGCTCGGCCAGCCGGATCAGGAATTCATCCGCCGGCTCGATCAGGCCTTCCGCGGAAGCGGCGGCGGCAGCGGCCTGGGCGGCGGCTTCGGCCTGGGCCTCGGCGACCGGATCAGGCTGGTCGTCGGTGGAAGGCGCGCAGGCGGCCAGGGCCAGCGCGAGCGTGAGTGAGGAAACCGTGATGACTCTGTTCATCCGGCCACGGTAGCGTCCCGCTGGACGCCACGCAATCCCGCCCGGGCCACCGCAGATCAGTCCTCAAGCAGCTCCAGCCACCGCTCCTCGGCTTCGGCCAGCTGGCCGGCGATGGCCTCACGCTCGCGCCCGAGCCGGGCCAGGGCGGTGGGGTCGGTGTGGTTGTCCGGATCGGCCAGGGCCGCGTCTATGCCGGCCAGCTCCGCTTCAAGGCGCGCAACGGCGTCCTCGGCTTCCGCCAGCTTGTGTGGATTGGTTTTGCGCGCTGGCGCCGGGGCCTTCGCAACAGGCTGGGCGGCGGGCGCTGCGCCGGCCTTGGCGCCGGCCCCGCGGCCCTCGCCCTGGCGCGCGCGCAGCCACGCCGCATATTCGTCAAGGTCGCCGTCGAAGGGCTTCACCGCGCCGTCGGCCACCCGCCAGAAGCTGTCGCTGACCAGGCCGATCAGGTGCCGGTCGTGGGACACCAGCACGATGGCGCCATCGAAGTCGCTCAGCGCCTCGGCCAGCGCCTCGCGCATGTCCAGGTCCAGGTGGTTGGTAGGTTCGTCGAGCAGCAGTACGTTGGGCTGCTTCCACGCGATCAGGGCCAGCGCCAGGCGCGCGCGCTCGCCGCCGGAGAACCCGTCGATGCTTTCGAAGGCGCGGTCGCCGGGGAAGTACCACTTGCCCAGGAAGTCGCGGAACGCCTGGGTCGGGGAATCCGGGGACAGCTCCCTCAGGTGATCGATCGGCGAGGTGCCGGCCACCAGCGACTCCACGGTGTGCTGGGCGAAGTAGCCGATGCGCAGGTCCGGATGCGCCGCGCGCTCGCCCGCCAGCAGCGGAAGCTCGCCCACCAGCGATTTCACCAGCGTGGACTTGCCGGCGCCGTTGGGGCCCAGCAGGCCGATGCGGTCGCCGGCTTCCAGGCCGAAGCCGACGCTCTCCAGGATGCGCGCATCTTCGCCATAGCCGCAGGTGCCGTGGTTGATCCGCAGCAGCGCGTGCGGCAGCTTCGCGGGCTGCGGGAATTCAATGCGGAAGCCGCGCTCGGCGCGCACCGCCTCGGTCCCGGCCAGCTTGGCCAGGCGCTTCATCCGGCTCTGGGCCTGGCGCGCCTTGCTGGCCTTGGCACGGAAACGGTCGATGAACTT